>JASKZT010000263.1 GCA_030145965.1 Ornithinimicrobium sp. | reverse complement strand
GACGTGGGGCTGGGCTACATCACGCTGGGCCAGCCGCTGACCACGCTGTCCGGTGGTGAGCGGCAGCGGCTCAAGCTGGCCGCGCAGATGGGCGACAAGGCGCAGACCTACATCCTCGACGAGCCGTCGACGGGCCTGCACCTGGCCGACGTGGAGAACCTCCTCGGCCTGCTGGACCGTCTCGTGGACTCCGGGCGCTCGGTCATCGTCATCGAGCACCACCAGGCCGTGATGGCGCACGCCGACTGGGTCATCGACCTCGGGCCCGGAGCCGGCAACGACGGCGGCCGGGTGGTCTTCGAGGGCACGCCCGCCGACCTCGTGGCCACGCGCTCGACGCTGACCGGCCAGCACCTGGCGGACTACGTCGGCGCCTGAGGGGGCGGGTCAGCGGCGCGCCACGGGTGCGGCGCTCCCCCGCACCACCGCCAGCAGGTCGGCGGGGGCGAGCTCGAGGTCGAGGCCGCGCTTGCCGCCGCTGACGAGGATGGTCGGGTGCTGCGACGCCGAGTCGTCGAGGACCGTGGGCAGCGCCCTCTTCTGCCCCACGGGGCTGATGCCGCCGACGACGTAGCCGGTGACGCGCTCGGCCACGGTCGGGTCGGCCATCGTCGCCTTCTTGGCGCCCAGGGCCGCCGCGACCGCCTTGAGGTCGAGCAGCGCGTCGACCGGGACGATGCCGACGCCGAGGCCCCGGTCGGTCTCGACGAGCAGCGTCTTGAACACGCGCTGCGGCTCCACCCCCAGCGCGGCGGCCGCCTCCAGGCCGTAGCTGGTCGCGGTGGGGTCGTGCTCGTACGCCCTCACCGTGTAGGACACGCCCGCCCGGTCGAGGGCCACCGTCGCCGGCGTGCCGCCCCTCGTCCTCTTCCTGCTCACGAGGAGAGGCTAGACGGGGCCTGCGCCGGCGTCGCCGTCGGTGCACGCCGTCCCGGTGTGCGCCGTCTCAGGCTGCGTCGTCGCCGGACGGGAGCCGACCCAACCGGTCCTCCCACGGGGTCGACAGCACGATCGTCGTGGTCGTGGAGCACGACCCCTCCTGGCGGATGCGGGCGAGCAGGGCCTCCAGGTCCTGGGGCCGGCCGACCCGGATGAGGAGGATGTAGTACTCGTCCCCCGCCACCGACCAGCAGGCCACGATCTCCTCGATGTCGGAGAGCCGCTCGGGGATGTCGTCCGGGGCCGAGGGGTCGAACGGGGTGACCGACATGAGCGCGGTCATCGGCAGCCCCACCGCCGGGTAGTCGACCACGGCCCGGTAGCCCCGGATGATCCCCCGCTCCTCGAGCCGCTTGACGCGCTGGTGCACGGCGGAGGTCGACAGCCCGACCTGCCGACCGAGGTCGGCGAAGGAGATGCGCCCGTCCTGCGCGAGGATCTGGACGATGTGGCGGTCGAGGGGCTCCATGCGCTCAGCGTAGTTGGGTCCGCACCTCCGCCCGGCCGCCCTCAGAACGCCGGAGGACGACGCAGCGAGGCGACATAGCCCGCCGCCGTGACGACCAGCCCGGGCAGGAACCAGACGGTCAGGGGTGCGGGCGCGGCGACGACGGTATACCCCGTCAGGAGGAGCGCGACCCCGCCGAGCACCCGCCAGCGACCGGCGCAGACGGCCGTGGCGACGGCGCCCAGGACGACGAGCGTGGGCAGGGCCAGGCGCAGGACGGCCGTCACGTCGGGCTCGGGGTCGCGCTGGAGCGGGTTCTCCCCCACCGCGCTGTCCCACAGCGGCCCGAGGAGCAGGACGCCCGCCGTCCCCAGGCAGACGAGCGCGCCGATCCAGGTCAGACGCTCGACGACACGCTCCCGCAGCACCCGGTCACGCTAGCAGGGGCCTAGCCTGGGGCCCCATGAGCACGAACCCGGGCCCCGGCACGCAGCGACTCCTCCTGCTGGACAGCGCCTCGCTGTACTTCCGCGCGTACTTCGGCGTCAAGGACCTGCGCGAGGCTCCTGACGGCACGCCGACCAACGCCGTCCGCGGTCTGCTCGACATGATCGCCACCCTGGTGACGCGGTTCTCCCCAACCCACCTCGTGGCGTGCTGGGACAACGACTGGCGGCCCGACTTCCGCGTGCAGGCCATCCCGACCTACAAGGCGCACCGGCTCGTGCCCGGCACCCAGGACCGCGAGGAGGCGCCGCCGGAGCTCGAGGCCCAGGTGCCGATCATCCGCAGGGCGCTCGACGCCTTCGGGATCCCGATCGTCGGGGCGGACGGGTACGAGGCCGACGACGTCATCGGCACGCTCACCCACCGGCACCGCGGGCGCGGGCCGGTCGCGGTGGTCACCGGGGACCGCGACCTCTTCCAGCTCGTCGACGACGCCGCCGACGTGACGGTGGTCTACACGGCGCGCAGCGGCGTGCGGGACGCCGAGGTCGTCCGGCAGGCCGACCTCGAGGAGCGCTACGGGGTGGCGACCGGCCGGGCGTACGCCGACATGTCCATGCTCCGCGGAGACACGAGCGACGGCCTGCCGGGGGTCAGGGGCATCGGCGAGAAGACCGCGGCCCAGCTCATCCGCGACCACGGCTCGCTCGCCGGTCTGCGCGAGGCGCTGGCGGCCGGCGACCCGACGATCAAGGGAGCGAGGCGGGCCAACCTCGAGGCCGCGTCCGACTACCTCGACGTCGCGCCGAAGGTCGTGCTCGTCGCCCACGACGCCCCCGTGCCCGACGTCCCGCTCACGGTGCCGCGGGAGCTGGCCGACCCCGAGACGCTCCAGCACCTCGTGGAGACCTACGACCTCGGCAGCCCCGTCGGGCGGCTCCTCAAGGCCCTCGACCTGCGACCCGAGTGACGCGAGGAAGGGCTGGGCAGGGCCGTCTCAGACCACCCTCTCGAAGACCGCGGCCAGCCCCTGGCCGCCGCCGATGCACATGGTCTCCAGCGCGTAGCGCCCCTCGCGGCGGTGCAGCTCGTAGGCGAGCGTGGCCAGGATGCGGGCGCCGGTGGCTCCCACCGGGTGCCCGAGGGAGATGCCCGAGCCGTTGGGGTTGAGGCGGTCCCACGTCGAGGGGTCGGCCATCCCCCACTCGGTCAGGACGGCCAGGGCCTGGGCGGCGAACGCCTCGTTGAGCTCGATCAGGTCGAGGTCGTCCATCGTCAGGCCGGCCCGCTCGAGCGCCGCCGCCGACGCGGGCACGGGGCCGATCCCCATCGTCTCCGGCGCGACGCCGGCCACGGCCCACGAGCGGAGCGCGACCAGCGGGGTCAGGCCCCTGGCCTCGGCCGTCTCGCGCGTCGTGACGACGCAGAGCGCCGCCGCGTCGTTCTGCCCGCTCGCGTTGCCGGCCGTGACGGTGGCGCCGTCGTCCTGCCGCCCCATGATCGGGCGCAGCCCCGCCAGGGTCTCCAGGTCGGTGTCCGGGCGGATGTGCTCGTCGGTGTCGACGACGACCGTGCCGCGACGGGAGGGCACCTCGACCGGCACGAGCTCCTCGGCATACCGTCCCTCGGCCTGCGCGGCGGCCGCCCTCCGGTGCGAGCGCACCGCCAGCTCGTCCTGCGCCTCGCGGGAGATGCCGTAGTCGCGGCGCAGGTTCTCCGCCGTCTCGATCATCCCGCCCGGGATCGGGTGCCGGGCCCCGCCGGCCGTCGACCGCGCCCGGGCCAGCCGGTCGGCCATCTCGACGCCGGTGCCCTTGACCCCCTGGCGCAGCAGCGCGTAGTGCTCGACCTGGCTCATCGACTCCGCTCCCCCGGCGACGACGAGGTCCGCGCCGCCCGAGGCGATCTGCGCCGCGGCGCTGAGCACGGCCTGCAGCCCGGAGCCGCAGCGGCGGTCCAGCTGCATGCCCGGCGCACGGTCGAGGCCGACGTCGAGCGCGATGAGCCGGCCGAGCGCGGGGATCTCACCGCTGGGGTTGGCGTTGCCGACGACGACGTCGTCGACATCGCCGTCCTGCAGGCCGGTGCGCTCCAGCAGCGTCGCGAGCAGCCGGCTGCCGAGGTCGGCGGCGCTCAGCGACGCGAGGCTCCCCAGGAAGCCTCCCACCGGGGTGCGCAGCGGTGAGCAGATGACGATCTCGGGCACGGCGGAGCTCCTTCTCTTCGGTCCCCGCCAGCCTAGTGGGGCCGGCGTGCCGCTCAGTCGAGGCGGTCGGCCGCGACGACGCCCCGCATGACCGCGTCGGCGGCGCGGCGGGCCGTCCGGGCCATCTCGGGGTCTGCGGCCTGGGCGACCTGGCCGAGGAGGTCGACGACCTGCTTGCAGCGGCGCACGAAGTCGCCGGCCGACATGCCGCCGTCGCGCAGCACCTCGTCCAGCCCCCGTCCGGAGGCCCACCGGTGCACCATCCACGCGATGCCGGCGTCCATCTCACGGTCGCCCTGGAGCTCGTGGGTGCTCTTGAGCGAGGTGACCTCGCGCCAGATCGCGCCCATCTCCCCCAGCGCCTCCTCGACCTCGACGCTGGGCATCCTGGGGTCGGCGAGGTCGTCGCCGCGCGCCTCGTGCACCACCGCCGAGACGGCCGCCGCGAGGTCCGCGGGCGCGAGTCGCCTCCAGGTGTCCCGGCGCAGCGCCTCGGCGACGACGAGGTCGAGCTCGGTGTAGATCCGCCGCAGCCGCTGCCCCTCGGGCGTCACCTCACGGCCGTCGGGGCTCAGGTAGCCCAGCTCGGAGAGCAGGTCGCAGATGCGCTCGAACGTCTTGGCCACCGTGTTCGTCCGGGACGCGACGCGGCGCTGCAGGTCGTCGGTCTCCTTGCGCAGCTGCCACCACCGGGCCGCCCACCGCGCGTGCTCCTCCCGGTCGGGGCAGGAGTGGCTGGGATGGGCCTGCAGCCGCTGGCGCAGCTCCTCGAGACGGCCCTCGGCGCTGCGGGCGCTGCCCGGATCACCGTCCCGGCCCGCCTCGGGCACCACCGCCCGGCGGCCCGGCATGGGCTCGCGGACCTTCTCCCGCATGACCGAGGCGAGGTCCTTGCGCGCCTTCGGGCTGCGGGCGTTGAAGTGACCGGGCACCTTGAGCGTGCCGATCACCTCCGGCACGTCCTTGAAGCCGGCGATCGACAGCTGCTGCAGGCTGCCGTTGGAGGTCAGCACCGTCCGCTCGAAGGAGGCCCGGTTGCCGCGGGTCGGCAGGACGACCGCCATCGTCCCCTTGCGCCCGCCCTCGAGCTGGATGACGTCGCCGATCGCCAGCTCGTCCAGCGCCTCGCCGATGTCGGCCCGCCGCTGCGCCTGCCGGCGCCGGGCCTGCTTCTTCTCCAGCTCGCTCAGCTCGTGCCGCATCCGGCCGTACTCGCGGAAGTCGCCGCGCTCGCAGGCCATCGCCTCGGCATACCCCTCGAGGGCACGCAGGTTCTCCCGGACCTTCGTCGTCAGGCCGACGACGGACCGGTCGGCCTGGAACTGCGCGAAGCTGCTCTGCAGCAGCTCGTG
>JASKZT010000253.1 GCA_030145965.1 Ornithinimicrobium sp. | reverse complement strand
CACCCGACCCTGGGCGAGGCGCTCAAGGAGGCCATGCACGGCATCGCCGGGCACATGATCAACCTCTGAGGCACCCGCCCGACGGCCCCCGACCTCCTGGGAGGTCGGGGGCCCGCGTCTGCCGGGACCGGGGGTTGTCCCCCCGAGCGGTCGGGGAGTCCGCAGGCTCACCGGGCACCGCCTCGGCCCGGCATCCTCGAAGCATGGACGAGACCTACGCCACCGCCACCCCGACCACCTCCCCGCAGCAGGCGGGGACCGACGACGTCTGGGGCGTCAACCGCCCCCCGGCCCTGCCTCCCACCTCCCCGCAGGAGCCCGGCACCACGCAGCACGTCGGCGCCACCGCCGCCTCGGGCTGGGCGGCCTCCGCCCGGCCCACCCTCGACCGCGGCCTCTCGGCGCTGCAGCGCTCGCCGCTGCGCCGGAACACCCGGGGCGGGGTCGTCGGCGGTGTGGCCTCCGGCATCGCCGCGCGGCTCGGGGTCTCCACCGCCGCCGTGCGCGTCAGCGCCGTGCTCCTCTCGCTCTTCTTCGGGGTCGGCGTCGGCGCCTACCTGCTCGCCTGGGCCCTGCTGCCCGACGAGCGCGGCGCGACCCACGCCACGCAGGCGCTGCACGACGGCCGGCCCGCCTCGCTCGCCGTCGTCGGCCTCGCCGCCCTGCCCGTGCTCGGGTTCGTCGCCGGCGCCGTCGGCTCGGCCTGGCCCCTCCTGCTCGCGGCGGCCGCCGTGGCGTACGTGGTCTCGCGGCGGAAGGGACGCCCCGCGGCCCACACCCACGGCTGACGGACACGCACGGCGTCCTCCGTCCGCGACGGCGGGACCCGTCCGGGTCCCGCCGTCGCCACGCGTTCGACCTCCCACCAGGGCCGACGGAACCACCTCGGCCCACCCCCACGTCCGACCCGGGAACACCGGCACGCCCATGACGCCGACCCCTCCGATGCGAGAGTCTTGAGACATGAACCACGACGGCACCGACCACGACGACCGACAGCCTCCCGTCCCGCCGCCCCCGCCGCACGGCGCCCCGCCGCCGACCGGCCATCCGCACCCGGCCCCGGGCAGCGGCCAGACCGGTGACGACGTGTGGGGCGTGCGACCCCCCGCGCTGGGGCAGCCGCCCGTCGCCCAGCCGCCCCACGGGCAGCACGGCTACCCGGGCAGCGAGCCCGGCGGCCACGGCGCGGGCCCGCACCAGCAGCACGGCCGGAAGCAGGGGGGCGCCAGCGCCACCGGCCTCGACCGCGGGCTGTCGGCCCTGCAGAGGTCGCCGCTGCGCCGGGACACCGACGACGGCATCATCGGCGGCGTCGCGGCCGGGCTGGCCAAGCAGATGGGCGTCTCGACCGCGGCGGTCCGCATCGGCGCGGTCGCGCTGGCCCTCTTCTTCGGCAGCGGCATCGCCGCCTACCTCATCGCCTGGGCGCTCCTGCCCGACCAGTCGGGGCGGACCCACGTCGAGAAGGGCGTGCGCCAGGGCGACGGCGGCTCGCTGGTCATCCTGGCCCTGGGCGGGCTGGCGGCGCTCGGGATGGTGAGCACCCTCATGGAGGGCATCGGCTGGCTCGTCCCCATCGCCGTGACCGTGGGCGTCGTCTACTACATCGTCAACGCGGCCAAGAAGAAGGACGGCGGCACCGGCGCCTGACGCGACGGAACCCGGCCGATGCGGCCGGCGTCGGAGGGGGGACATCGTCGTCGCACCACCTCACCCCCAGGAGGCCCATCATGCCTCGTCCGACGCTGACCGTCCTCGGCCTCGCCTCCGCGCTCGCGCTGACCGCGTGCCTGCCCGCCCCGACCGACCCGGACGGTCCGGGCACCGGCACCCGGACGGCGCCTCCCGCCGGGCCCTGGGACGCCACCGCCGCCCGCGCCGCCGTCACCGCCCTGCCGGCCTCCTACGGCCTGCTGGGCGGTTTCGACGACTGCGCCGACCTCCTCACCTACTACCAGGCCAACGCGCTGGAGCTCGTCGGGCCCTACGGGCTGGGGGCCGGCGGGTGGGGCTGGGGCGAGGAGGGCATGGCCGGGGCCGCGGACTCGGCCGGCGGCGACGCGGCGTCCGCCGGCTCGGACGGCTCCGCCTCGGGCGCCGCCCCGGACCACTCCACGACCAACGTCCAGGAGGAGGGCGTCGACGAGCCGGACATCGTCAAGACCGACGGGAGCATCATCGTCACGGTCGTCAGCGGGAGGGTCCGGGTGGTCGACGTGGCGACCGCGCGGGTGGTCTCGGAGGTGCGGCTGCCCGGCCGCGCCGACACGGTCCACGCCTCCGAGGTGCTGCTGCACGGGAGCACCCTCGTCGTCCTCGCCGAGGAGTGGTCCGGCGGGCACCAGCCGGTCGACGGCACGTTCGTCGCCTTCCCGGCCTCCCGCACGCTGGTCACCACGGTCGACCTGACCGACCCGGCCGCCCCCCGCACGGTCGGCTCCGTGCGGCTCGAGGGCGGCTACCGCTCCGCCCGCCTGGTCGAGGACGCGCTGCGGATGGTCATGGTCACCGACCCTCCCGGCCTGGAGCAGACCCACCCGACCAAGGGCACCCTCGCGGCCGAGGCCGACGCGCAGGAGCGCAACCGCGAGCTCGTCCGCGCCACGACCATCGACGACTGGGTGCCGCACGTGCAGGTGCTCGACGGCGACGGCCAGGTGCTGTCCACCGACGTGCTGCTCGGGTGCGAGGAGATCTCCCGCCCCCGCGACCCGGCCGGCATCTCGACCACCTCCGTCGTGACCTTCGACCTCGGCTCGGCCACCCCGACGCCCAGCTCCAGCGCCGGGCTCGTCGCCTCCGGCAGCACGGTCTACGCCTCCCCCGACCGCCTCGTGCTCGCCACCAGCCCGTGGGACGTCTGGACCTGGATGGGCGGCCCGGCCGTCGACGCCCTCTGGCCGGGCGGCCGGCCGGCCAACCGCACCGGCCTGCACGTCTTCGACATCAGCGACCCGGACGGCACCGCCTGGGCGGCCTCGGGCAGCGTGGAGGGCCACCTGCTGAGCCAGTGGGCGCTGGACGAGCAGGACGGCGTGCTCCGGGTGGCCACCACGCTCGACCCGCCCGGCGCCTCCCAGAGCTCCTCCTCCTCGCTCGTCGTCCTGCGCGAGGAGGACGAGCGGCTGGTGGAGAGCGGCCGGGTCGACGGGCTGGGCGTCACCGAGACCATCCGCGCCGTGCGCTACCTGAGCCCCGACCTCGCAGCCGTGGTGACCTTCCGCCAGACCGACCCGCTCTACCTCCTCGACACCAGCGACCCCACGGCGCCGCGGGTGGCCGGCGAGCTGAAGATCCCCGGGTACTCGGCCTACCTGCACCCGCTCGGGGACGGTCGTCTGCTGGGGGTGGGCCAGGACGCGGACGAGCGGACCGGCGCGACGAAGGGTCTGCAGGTCTCGATGTTCGACATCAGCGACCTCTCCGCCCCGACGCAGACGCAGGTGCTCACCTGGCCCGACAGCTCCTCGCCCGTGGAGCACGACCACCGCGCCTTCCTGCACTGGCCGGCCACCGGGCAGGTCGTCCTGCCGATGACCCGCTGGGGCGACTGGGAGGGCGTCGCGGACGGCGACGTGCCGGCCGACCAGTTCGCGGGCGTCACGGTGCTCGACGTGGACGGTGGCGGCCTCGTCGAGAGCGCCTCGGTGCCGACCGTCCCCAGGGCCGGCATGTCCGGCGACGGCCCGCTGCGCGTCCTCGTCGTCGGCGACGACCTCTGGACGCTGGACTGGCAGGGCATGGCCCGCTTCGACCTGGCGACCATGGAGGGCGGGTGGGTCCTCGACCTGCCCTGACCTCGCACGGCCTCGGAGCGGGCCGACCCACCGTCCGGACCCCTTCGGCGCACCTTCTGCCGGAGGGGTCCGGCACGCCCCGGCCTGCCGCGGGGGACGGGCTCAGCCGACGATCGTTCCACCGACCCGACGACTGACGAACGATCCTCGGAAAGGGGCGCGCCACGATGCCTCTGGCTGAATTGACTTCGTCTCGCAACCCCTGCTAGAACTTCCCGCATGAGCACCCCACGTCGTCGAATGCGCAGCTGCTGAGCCCTCCTCCGCAGCCGCGACCCACGTCGTGACGCCACCGGGCGCCCCCGCCGCAGCGGGCGCCGGCACCCCGCGCTGTGCGAGACGGGCCCAGCAGCAGTGACACCCCCTGCAGCCCCCCGCCACCTCCGAAGGACAGCGACATGAGCACCTACTCCGACTTCACCACCCGCCAGATCCACGCCGGCCAGACCCCGGACGCCGCCACCGGCTCGCGCGCCCTGCCGATCTACCAGACGACCTCCTACGTCTTCGAGGACGCCGACCAGGCGGCCAACCGCTTCGCGCTGGCCGAGCTCGGCCCGATCTACACCCGCATCACCAACCCCACCCAGGAGGTCGTCGAGAACCGCCTCGCCGACCTCGAGGGCGGGGTGGGGGCGCTGCTGGTCGCCTCCGGCTCCTCCGCGATCACGCTGGCGGTGCTCAACGTCGCCGGAGCCGGCGACCACCTCGTCGCCAGCCCCAGCCTCTACGGCGGCACCCAGAACCTCTTCGCGCACACCCTGCCCCGCCTCGGCATCGAGGTGACCTTCGTCGAGGACCCGACCGACCCCGCCTCCTGGCGCGCGGCGGCGCGACCGACCACCAAGGCCTTCTTCGGCGAGTCGATCTCCAACCCCAGCGGCGAGGTCCTCGACATCCGCGCGGTGGCCGACGTGGCGCACGAGGTCGGCGTCCCGCTCGTGGTCGACAACACGGTCGCCACGCCCTACCTGACCAGGCCGATCGAGCACGGCGCGGACGTCGTCGTCCACTCGGCGACGAAGTACCTCGGTGGCCACGGCACCTCGATCGCCGGCGTCATCGTCGACGGCGGCACCTTCGACTACGCGCAGAACGACCGCTTCCCGGGCTTCACCGAGCCCGACCCCTCCTACAACGGCCTCGTGTACGCCGAGGCGCTGGGCAAGGACGGGATCTTCGGGGTCAACCTCTCCTACATCCTCAAGGCCCGTGTCCAGCTGCTGCGTGACCTCGGCCCGGCCGTGTCGCCCTTCAACGCCTTCCTCATCGCCCAGGGGGTGGAGACCCTCTCGCTGCGGGTCGAGCGGCACGTCGACAACGCCCGCCGGGTGGCGGGGTGGCTGCAGGACCACGAGCAGGTCGAGCGGGTCGTCTACGCCGGGCTGCCCGGCCACCCCTCCTACGACCTCGCGCAGACCTACCTGCCCCGCGGCGCCGGCGCCGTCCTGGCCTTCGAGATCGCCGGCGGCGTGGACGCGGGCAAGGCCTTCGTCTCCGCGCTCAGCCTGCACAGCCACGTGGCCAACATCGG
>JASKZT010000250.1 GCA_030145965.1 Ornithinimicrobium sp. | reverse complement strand
CCGCGCTGCAGGTGGCCCAGCGTGGTGTTGCGGGTCTCGATGCCGGTGGCGTCCTCGACCATCCGGGTGACCTGCTCACCGATGCCGCCGAGCAGGTGCCGCCCGAAGGCGTCGGTGCGGTCGCTCTCGACCTGCCCCTCCTCGCCGGCGAAGGTGAAGCCCTCGGCGACGACGACGAGCGGCGCACGACCGCGGTCCATGGCGTGCCGGACCCAGTGGACGACCTCCTCGCGGGTCACCGGCACCTCCGGGACGAGGATCGCGTGCGCACCCGAGGCGATGCCGGCGTGCAGCGCGATCCAGCCCACGTGGCGGCCCATGACCTCGACGACCATGCAGCGGCTGTGCGCCTCGCCGGTCGTGCGGAGCCGGTCGATCGACTCCGTCGCCACGGACACCGCGGTGTCGAAGCCGAACGTGCGGTCGGTCGCCGACAGGTCGTTGTCGATCGTCTTCGGCACGCCCACGACGTTGATGCCGGCGTCGTGGAACATCCGCGCCACGGTCAGCGTGCCCTCGCCGCCGATCGCGATGAGCGCGTCGACGCCGTGCTTGTCCATGACCTCCTTGACCCGGTCCGTGCCGCCGTTGGTCATCGGGCTGACGCGCGAGGTGCCCAGGATCGTGCCGCCGACCTTGGACAGGCCGCGCACGCGCTGCCGGGGCAGCGGCACGAGGTCGTCCTCGACGAGCCCCCGGAAGCCGTCGCGCACCCCCACGAACTCGTGGTCGTAGATCCGGTCACCCTTGAGCACCACGCCCCTGATGACGGCGTTGAGACCGGGGCAGTCGCCCCCGGCGGTCAGCACGGCGATCTTCATACGGCTCTTTCGTCGCAGGGCTCGGGCGCTCCCAGGGTATGCCGTGCGCTCGTCGCGGCACGAGCGCGCCCGCGGCGTGTGGCAGGCTGTGGCTCGATCTCGTCCCGCCGCACCGCATGCCCAGGAGGACCCCCTCGTGTCGACCGCCGCCCTCGCCGCCCGCCCGGGCGTGCTCGCCGACCGTCTCGTCGCCCGCAGCTCTCGGGTCACCGACGCCGTGCTGGTCGTCACCGGCGCCGCCGTGGTCGGCGTCCTGGCGCAGGTGACCATCCCGATGTGGCCCGTGCCGATCACGGGCCAGACCCTGGCGGTCATGCTCGTCGGCGGCGCGCTCGGCATGCGCCGCGGCGCCGCGGCCCTGACGACGTACCTGGTCGCGGGGCTGGCGGGCGTCCCGTGGTTCGCCGGGTTCGCGGGCGGTCCCGCCTACGTGCTCGCGCCGTCCTTCGGCTTCATCGTCGGCTTCATCGCCGCCGCGGCCGTCGCCGGCTGGTTCGCCGAGCGGGCCTGGGACCGCGAGCCCCTGCTGGCGTTGGCCGGCTTCTGCCTGGCCACGGCGGCGCCGTTCCTCGTGGGCGTGCCCTACATGGCGGCCCTGCTCAGCCTCAGCGACCCGGCCACCATCGCGGCCTACGGCATCACGCCGTTCATCGTCCCCGGCCTCGTCAAGGCCGGCCTCGCGGCCGCGGCCTTCCCGATGGTCTGGCGCCTCATCCGCGCGGTCGACGAGCGCCGCTGACCCTCCCCGCCGGGCCCTCGGCCGCTCGCTGACCGGGGCGGTTCAGCGGTCCTCGGCCTCCTCGAGGGCGGCCCGCGCGTCGTCCCGCCGGCGGCGGGTGGCCCGCAGCTCCTCGTCGGCCTCCTGCAGCGCCGTGGCGGTGCGGGTCTCCTCCTCCTGCGCCTCGTCGACGGCGGCGCGGGCCTCCTCGAGCAGCCGGTCGAGCTCGGCCAGGCGGGAGCCGGCCGAAGCCGCCGCCTCCTCTGCCTGCTCGTGCGCCCGCAGCGCCTCGCGGCGGGCAGCCCGGGCGGCGGCGACGACCTTCTCCGCCTCGTCCAGCGCCATCTCCAGCCCGGCGACGTCGGGGTCCTCGGGCGGTTCGCCCTCGGGCTCCGCGTCGTCAGGCTCGGCGTCGTCCTCGTCCTCGGGCTCGGGCTCGTCGGGCTCCGCGTCGTCCTCGTCCTCCGGCACGTCCTCGCGGCCACCCTGGATCCGGCTCAGGACGACGCCGGTGCTCGTGCGGGCGACGGCGTCGGCCACGTCGACCTCCCCGAAGCCGCTGTAGGTCAGCGCCCGCGTCAGCGTCCCGCTCGTGACGACCTCGGTGGCGGCGGCGTCGGCGAGCGCGGCCACCGCGGTGTCGCGGACCTCCGCCTCGACGGCGGTGGTGAGCGGCGCCGCGGCGTGCTCCCGGGCCGCGGCGACCCAGGCGGCCAGCACCGCGTCACGCTCGTCGCGCAGCGCGCCCAGGGCGCGGGCGTCGAGGGTGGACTGCGCGTGCCGCATCCGGGCGCCGACGGCGCGCAGCCGCTCCACGACCGGGTCGTCGGCCCGCACGAGGGCGTTGACGGCCGCGGCGGAGACGCTGGGCTTGCGCAGCGCCGCGACCTGGGTGGCGACGTCGCGCAGCTTCGCGGCGCGCAGGCGGGCGACCTCCTCCTTGCGGGTCGCCACGAAGGCCGACGG
>JASKZT010000227.1 GCA_030145965.1 Ornithinimicrobium sp. | reverse complement strand
CGCCGCAGGAGGAGGAGCTCCTGCGCCGCAGCGCCGCCTCCATCCGGGCGACGGCGCAGCGCGTCGGGGTCTGACCGGGTGCCGCGCCGGGGCGGTTCGGGGGCAGGGTGGTCACGGCCTCCCCTTCTGCCCGAGACTGGGGGGATGGCGACCCGACCCTTGAGCGACCTGATGGCCGACGCCGCGCGCGAGCTGCAGCACCAGCTCGACCCGCACTCGACCATGCGCGTGGCTGCGGAGGTGGCGGTCCGTGACATCGAGGGTGCCGACGCGGCCGCCCTCACCATCGTCCGCCATCACCGGCGGGTGGAGACCCTGGCTGCGACCTCCCCCGCCGCCCGGCTCGGCGACGAGCTGCAGTACGAGCTCGGGGAGGGCCCGTGCCTGGACGCCGTCTGGGAGGAGCGGGTGGTGCACAGCCCGGACCTGACCCAGGAGGGACGGTGGCCGCGGTGGGCCGCGAGGGCCAGTGCGGAGAGCGGCTTCGGCAGCCTCATGGCGTTCCAGCTCTTCACGACCGGCGACGCCGTCGGGGCGCTGAACCTCTACTCCGTCCAGCCCCACGGCTTCGGCCCCGGCGACCGGGAGTACGGCCTGGCGCTCTCGGCCCACATCTCGGTCGCCGTCCGGGCCTCGCAGGAGATCGAGGATCTGCAGACCGCGCTGGACAGCCGCACCGTCGTCGCCCAGGCGGTCGGCATCCTCATGGAGCGTTACACGCTCACGGCACCGGCGGCCTTCGCCGTGCTGGTGAGGGTGTCGTCGACGACCAACACCAAGCTGCGTGACATCGCCGCCCGGCTGTCCGCGGGCGGCAGCCTGCCGGACGGCTCCGTCGTCGCGCCGAGGGGGTCCGGCGCGGTGGGACGTGGTGGTGGCGGGCAGGGCCGGTAGCGGGCCCGGTCACGTGACGCCCGGCGCCATCCGCCCCTGCGGGCACCGGCGCGGACGCGGGGCGCTGCGGCGGTACCAGTCGAGGCCGAGCAGCACGAGGAGGGCGACGTCCAGGGCGTCCCCGCCGTAGTACATGAGCTGGGCCGCCGACTCCGCCTCGGCCGCCGTGACGCCGGCCGGCGGGTGCGCGTAGACGTGCTTGGCGACGATGCCGTGCAGCGCCACGAACGCGACCAGGACCCCGGCCCGGGTGCGGTGACCGACGACGTGGCCGGAGGGGTCCACGCGCAGGACAGAGGCGCTGAAGAGCCAGCCGGCCAGCAGCACGTGGCCGTGCACCACGGCATACCCGGTCGTCGAGCGGTGGGCCCACCCCAGCAGATCGGTCGTGTAGAGCAGCCACAGGCCCCCGCCGTTGAGCAGGGCCGCGTTGACCGGATGGCTGAGCAGCCCGACCACGTGGCTGCGCAGCACCGCGCTCAGACGCCGGGCCGCCCGCACCGGCAGGCCGCGCAGGGCAGCGGTTCCCGGTGCGGCAAGCACGAGGAGGAGCGGTCCCAGCATGCCGAGGAACAGGTGGCCCCACATGTGCAGGACGAGGCCGTGGTGACCGGCGCGACCTGACAGGTGGAGCCCGACCAGGCAGGCCACGACCCCGCCCACGGCGAAGCCGACGCGCCGGACCGGCCAGGCCCGGCCACGCGCCCGCCCGCGGACCACGAGCAGCAGGTAGGCCGCGAGGAGCAGCAGGAGCGCCGAGCCGAGCAGGAGCGTGGTGGCCCCGCTCACGGCACCGGTGTCATGCCCCGGCACCGGTCCCCCGTCCTGCGCGCGCGGTGAGCCGCCACGCGACGAGACCCACGACCAGCGGGAGGACGCCCGAGGCCAGCCACGCCAGGTCGTAGGCGAGCAGGTTCTCCACCGGCGCGTAGGGACCCTGGCCCGGGCCTTCCACGGGCACGACCTGGTACCGGACCTGGTGCACGCGCAGCACCTTGTGCAGGAGGATCCCGTCGAGGAGCTGGAAGCTCCCGGCGCCCACGAGCACGGCGGGCCACGCCCGCCGGGCGACGTCGCCCCCGCGCCGGCGCACGTCGGCGAGCAGGAACGCCCCGGCCACGGTGGCGAACCAGCCGAAGGCGTGGAAGATCCCGTCGCCCACGAGGCCGACGCGGGTGGTGGACCGGTCGTAGAAGTGGTGCCAGTGCAGGATCTGATGGAACACGGCCTCGTCCACGAACGCGGCCACCCCGATGCCCAGGAGCACGCCGGCGGTGAGCAGACGACGGTCCAGCGTCCGGGACGCAGCGGCGGTGCCGGTCATGCCCACGACGGTAGGCCGGAGCGGGCCCAGCAGCGCGACCAGGCGGCACGCCCGGCGCCCTGCCGCCGTCCACCGTCAGCCGCGCAGCACGTCCTCCGTGTGGGGCGTGGCGCGCAGGTGGTGGTGCAGGTAGCGCGCACCGGAGGCGCCGCGGTAGAAGGTGACCGGCGACCAGGAGTCGAGCCCCGGTGGTCGGAGGAGCGCGGCGCCGTCCTCCAGGCCGTGGAGGACGAACCGCTCGACCGGGTCGCCCTCGTCGGTGAGCGGGTGGAGGTCGGTCACCGTCAACGTGGGCACGGCCCCGTCCTCACCGGCCTCGACCTCCAGGCGGGCGGCGTCGCGCTCGTAGGTGCCCGTGAACCCGTCGAGGTCGACCGGCGCGTCCGTCGGCCCGAGGCGGGCCGGCAGCTCCACGCCCGCGAGCGCGGGGAAGATCTCCCCGTAGAGGGAGCGGAAGAGGTCGGGGGTGCTACCGCCGTTGGTGAGCAGGGCGACCACGAGCCCCTCCCGCGGCAGGACGCGCAGG
>JASKZT010000223.1 GCA_030145965.1 Ornithinimicrobium sp. | reverse complement strand
ACCCACGACCCGGTCGAGGTGCTGCGCGAGCTCGGCGACCGCGGGGTGCGCACGGTGCTGCTCGAGGGTGGCCCGACGCTGGGCGGCGCCTTCTGGTCGGCGGGCTGCGTCGACGAGCTGCTCGTCCACCTCGCCCCCGCCCTGCTCGGCGCCGGACCCCCCGGGGTCCCCGACCTCGGCATCGGCACCATCGCCGACGCGGCCCGGCTGCGCCTCGTCGACGTCTCGCGCGTCGGGCCCGACGTGCGGCTGCGCCTCGTGCCGGCGCCCGCGCCGGGCGCCCGCAACGAGGCCTCCCCCACCCCCGCCCTCGTCCCCGCACCACCCCCCCAGGAGGACTGACCATGTTCACCGGCATCGTCGAGGAGCTCGGCAGCCTGACCGCACGGACCGACGGGGAGGCCTCGAGCGTCATCGAGGTCCACGCCCCCACCGTCGCCGCCGACGCCGCGCACGGCGACTCGATCGCGGTCGACGGCGTCTGCCTCACCGTCACGACGCGGACGGCCCACGGCTTCACCGCCGACGTCATGGCCGAGACGCTGGCCCGCTCCACGCTGGGGCGGCTGCGCCCGGGCGACCCGGTCAACCTGGAGCGGGCGCTGCGCGCCGACGGCCGCTTCGGCGGCCACGTCGTGCAGGGCCACGTCGACGGCACCGCCCGCCTGCTCTCCCGCGAGCCCGGCGAGCGCTGGGAGGTCCTCACCTTCAGCCTGCCCGAGCAGCTGCGGCGCTACGTCGTGCTCAAGGGGTCGGTGGCGCTGGACGGCGTCTCGCTCACCGTCTCCGCGCGCACCGACGAGACGTTCGCGGTGAGCCTCATCCCCACCACGCTGGCGCTGACCACCCTGGGCACCCGGCAGCCGGGTGACGAGGTCAACGTGGAGGTCGACGTGCTCGCCAAGTACGTGGAGTCGATGCTGGCCGACCGCGGCGAGACGGAGGTCGGCCCGTGAGGGGCGCGGGCCCGGTCGCCGGGAGCGTCGCCGAGGCGCTCGACGCGCTGCGCGAGGGGCGGCCGGTCCTCGTCCTGGACGACGCCGACCGGGAGGACGAGGGCGACGTCGTGCTCTCCGCGCAGACGCTGACCGACGCCTGGATGGGTTGGACCGTGCGGCACAGCTCGGGGTACGTCTGCGCGCCCATGCCCGGGGACCTGGCCGACCGGCTCGACCTGCCGCTCATGGTCGAGCACAACGAGGACCTGCTGCGGACCGCCTACACCGTGACCGTGGACGCGGCGGTGGGCGTGACGACCGGCATCAGCGCGAGCGACCGGGCGACGACGCTGCGCCTCCTCGCGGACCCTGCGACGACCGCCGCGGAGCTGCGGCGCCCCGGTCACGTCGTGCCGCTGCGGGCCCGCGCCGGCGGCGTGCTGACCCGCCGCGGCCACACCGAGGCGGCGGTCGACCTGTGCCGGCTGGCGGGGCTGTCGCCGGTCGCCGTCATCGCCGAGCTGGTCGACGACGAGGGGCAGATGCTGCGCGGCCCCCAGGTCCACGCCCTCGCGGCCGAGCACCACCTGCCCGTGCTGACGATCGCCGACCTCGTCACCCACCGGCTCGTCCACGACTCGGTGAGCCACGAGGCGACCACCGTGCTGCCCACGCCGCACGGCGAGCTCGTGGTGCACGGCTACCGCGACCTCGTGACCGGGGCCGAGCACCTCGCGCTCGTGGGGCGCCCGGAGCCAGGGCCGCAGCCGCTCGTCCGGCTCCACTCCGAGTGCGTGACCGGCGAGGCCCTGGGCTCGCGCCGCTGCGACTGCGGCCCGCAGCTGGACGACGCGCTCGGCCGCGTCGCCGTCGAGGGCGGGGTCGTCGTCTACCTGCGCGGCCACGAGGGACGCGGCGTCGGGCTGCTGGACAAGCTGCGGGCGTATGCCGCGCAGGACACGGGGCTGGACACGGTCGCCGCGCAGGAGGCGCTCGGGCTGCCGGTCGACGCGCGCGACTACTCCGCCGGTGCCGCGATCCTGCACGACCTCGGCCTGGGCGAGCGCCCGCTGCGGCTCATCACGCACAACCCCGACAAGGTCGCCGCCCTCACCCGGCTCGGCCTGACGGTCGCCTCGACCGAGGCCTCCCGCACCGTGCCCGCGCCGGAGTCGCACGCCTACCTGCGCACCAAGTCCGAGCGGCTCGGGCACACGCCGCACGGCATCCCCACCCCCAGCGACATGAGGAGCACCGCATGAGCAAGGCCGGAGCGCCCACCCTGACCGTCACCGCCGAGGGCCTGAGCGTCGCGGTCGTCGCCGCGTCGTGGCACGACCGCGTCATGGCCGGGCTCCTCGACGGCGCCCGACGCGGCCTGGCCGACGCGGGGGTCACGGACGTCACCGAGGTCCGGGTCCCCGGCAGCTTCGAGCTGCCGGTGGCCTGCGCACGGCTGGCCCGCACCGGCCGGTACGACGCGCTCGTCGCCCTGGGCGTCGTCGTCCGCGGCGGCACGCCGCACTTCGACTACGTCTGCTCGGCGGCGACGGAGGGGCTGACCCGGGTGTCCGTCGACACCGGCCTCCCCGTCGGCTTCGGGGTGCTCACCTGCGACGACGACCAGCAGGCCCTCGACCGCGCCGGTCTGCCCGGGTCCTCCGAGGACAAGGGCCACGAGGCCGCGACCGCCGCGGTGGCGACCGTCATGGCCCTGCGCACCGCCGGCGCCGGAGCCCTCACCGCGCGCCGCCCCTGACCCGCTGCGCCTCGACCGGACGCGCGTCGTGCGTCAGGTCGCGCGTCCGGCGGGTGGAGGGCCCGTCAGAGGGAGCGCATGGTGAAGACGCCGGCGAGGTGGTCGCGGACGGGTGTGCCCAGGAGGGCCCGGACGGCCAGGTCGCGAGGGCGGCGGACCGCCGCGGGCAGGGGCCGGCCGGCGGCCATGTTCAGCTCGGCCCGGCGGGCCGCCCGGTGCGCGGACCTCAGTCGCGCGCGCTCCAGGGCGCGCAGGCCGGGGACCTCGGTGAGGGGCGTCGTCGACCCCGCGCGGACGTGGTCCACCAGCAGCGGCGCCAGGGCGAGCGCGTCGAGCCAGCCGAGGGTCATGCCCTGACCGCCGATGGGGCTGATCTCGTGGGCGGCGTCCCCGAGCAGCACGCTGCGGCGCCCCACCATCCGCTCGACGATGCGCCGGCGCACACCGAAGGCGCTGACCATCGTGCTGGTCGCCACCTCCGGCCGGTGTCCCGTCCGCTCGGCCACCACCTCGGCGAGCAGCTCCGGCGACTCCGGCGCCCTGGCCCGCCCGGTGTGCACCACCCACCGCCGCACGCCCCCGGGCAGCGGGAACGACTCGACGATGCCGTCGGGCTCCAGGTGCAGCACGGCCCGCGACCCGTTCCCGCTGGTGTCGGCGAAGTCGCCCATGAGATAGGTGTCGGGGTAGCCGCGGGACCGGACGCCCACCCCCTCGTGCTCGCGGACGGTGCTGCGCGGGCCGTCGGCCCCCACCACCACGCGGGCCCGCCAGGTCCCGACCCTGCCGTCGTCCGCGGTCGCCGTCACCGCGACCCCGTCGCCGTCCTCGGCCACCTCGCGCACCGCCCACCCGCGCCGCAGCGCGCCCGGCGCGAGGTCGGCCAGCCGCTCCTCGAGCAGGGCCTCGGTGCGGTGCTGCGGCAGCGCGAGGACGAACGGCCGCCCCGGCCACGCACGGTCGAACGTCAGCCCGCCGAGCTCGCGGCCCTGCCCACGGGCCACGCCCTCCCGGATCTGCACGCCCTCGGCCACCGCCCGCCCCTCCACGCCCACACGCTGCAGCGAGGCCAGGGCGGGCGGGTGCAGGCCGATCGCCCGGGAGTGGGTGCCCGGACCGGTCCGCCGCTCCAGCACCACGACGTCGAGGCCGTCCTGGGCGAGGAGGGCGGCCAGGAGCATCCCGGAGGGACCGCCGCCCACGACGAGCACGTCGCACGCCGCCCCGGCCGCACCGCCGTGCCCCACGTCGACCGCCACCTCAGCCGCCACCCGGGTGCAGCGCCAGCACGCGCCACGGCGGCTGGGCCTCGGCGCGCCACCCCTCGGGCAGCACGCCGGCCAGCTCCTGCCGGGTGTAGCTGCGACGGATCGACACCAGGCCGTCGGCGCGGATGAAGGAACCGGGGAAGAAGGGCAGCGTGCCCGCGGAGAAGAGGGCGTAGGCGGCCCGGCTGCGGTGGATGTCGCTGTGCACGACCGCGGCACCGGCCAGCCGCCGCGAGTCGTCGAGGAAGACCCGCCGCTGCTCGTCGTCGAGGTGGTGCAGGACGTGGTTGGACACCACGACGTCGAACCTCGCCCCCTCGGCGACGAGCTCGCCCCCGCTGGCCCGACGGAAGGTCACGCGCGGCACCTCCGGCCGCGCGGCCGCCCAGGCGAACGCCCGCGGGTCGGGGTCCGCACCGGTGACGTGGGCGGCATACCCGTCGCGCGCCAGCCACCGCCCGAGCGAGCGGGCCAGGTCGCCGCCGCCGCAGCCGAGGTCGAGCACGCTGACCGGACGGTCGCGCGGCAGCGCCGGCTGCACGTGCCGGCGGTAGGTCGCGCGCCAGCCGGCGACGACGGCGTTGACGACGCGGAACGAGGCGTAGGTGCGCCGCAGGGCCGCCTCGTCGCAGGCCGGGTCGTCCATCTGCTCGGTGGCGTCCCGGTCGCGGTGGGCGAGGGACGGGACGATCACCGGACGCCGGCGGGCTCGCGGACGTCGGCGGCGGTCTCGGCGTGGGCGCCAGCCGGCTCGCTGACGCTCGTCCCGGCACCCACCTTGGTCAGGAGCGCGGTCTCGACGGTCAGGCCCGGCCCGAAGGCCATCGCGCAGATCCGCTCCGAGGGCTGCGTCGACGGCTGCTCGAGGATGTGCTTGAGCACGAACATCACGGTGGCGCTGCTCATGTTGCCGTAGTCGCGCAGCGTCTCCCGCGACGCGCGGACCTGCTCGGGACGCAGCCCGAGCCGGGCCTCGACCTTGTCGACGATGCTGCGCCCGCCGGGGTGCACGGCCCAGTGCTCGACGTCCTCGTAGGGGCGGCCGTCGACGGACGGGTCGCGGGCCAGGAGGGGGGCCAGCGCTGCGGTGACGTGCTCGTCGATGATGTGCGGCACGTACGTCCCGAGCACCATCTCGAAGCCGTTGTCACCGATGTTCCACGCCATCGCCTCCTCGCCGACGGGCGTGAGGACGGTCTCGAAGTCGTCCATCCGCAGGACCGCGCGCTCGCTCGGCAGGTCGCGGCCGGTCAGGACGGCGGCCGCGGCCCCGTCGCCGAAGAGCGAGGCACCCAGGATCGTGTCGGGGTCATCGGTGACCCGCACGTGCAGCGAGCACAGCTCGGCGCTGACGACGAGCACGACGGCGTCCGGGTCGGCACGGCAGATCGTCGTCGCCTGGCGCAGGGCGGGGAACGCGGCGTAGCAGCCCATGAAGCCCAGGTGGTAGCGCTGCACCGACGGGCTGAGCCCGAGCGCGCGCACCACCCGGTAGTCCGGGCCGGGGCAGAAGAAGCCCGTGCACGAGACCGTGATGACGTGGGTGACGTCCTCCGCCTCGATGCCCTCGGCGGAGGCGAGCGCGGCGGCGGCAGCCCGCTCGAAGAGGTCGGTGGCCGCACTGACGTAGAGCGCGTTGCGGGTCGCGGTGGAGGGGTTGAGGATCCGCCGCGAGCCGGGGTCGAAGAAGACCGGGTCGTCCACCGCGGCGGTGAGGACCATCTCCGCCACGGCCGTGTACCGCGTCTCGATCCCGGAGGTGCTGAAGGCCGCCGACGTCAGGCGGGAGGCGAGCCGGCTCAACCCCGGCTGGGTGGAGAAGACCTCCCTCACCTCGTCCTGGTGCAGGACGGTGGCGGGGACGGCGGTTTCGAGGGACCTCAGCGTGACTGCCATGAGCCATTGTCGGGTCAGGAGCGCCCGTATCTCCTGTCGAAACCGCGGACGGGGCCGCCACGGCGGCCCCGTCGCGCGGGTAGGAGGTCGCTCAGGCGGAGGAGCCGACCTTCGCGGCCAGGTTGTCGAGGCTCTCCTCGAGCTGGCGCTCCTCCACCAACGGGAAGGACACCTTGGCCAGCAGCGCCTTGTCCGTCACGCTGCTCCAGTCGTAGGTGAGGCTCACCTCGGTGCTGTCCGGCCCGTAGGGCTGCAGCTGCCAGACCCACTGCCAGCCGGGCGGCTCGGTGCCGGCCGGGGCGGTGCGCCACGCGAGGAGCCGCCCGTCGTCATACCCGGTGACGTGGTTGTCGGTCTGGTAGTCGCCGCCCATGTGGTCGCCGGTCATGTTCATCGTGAAGACCTGCCCGGTACCGGAGATGCGGTCGCCGCGGAGATCTTCGACGTGCTGTCCCTGCCGGCCAGCCACGTCGAGATCGACGGGTCGGGCTTCGTGCGCTCCGTCGACCACGGCGACCGCATCTCCGGCACCGGGCAGGTCTTCACGATGAACATGACCGGCGA
>JASKZT010000221.1 GCA_030145965.1 Ornithinimicrobium sp. | reverse complement strand
CCACCTCGACCTTGCCGACCTTGATCTTGCGGGTCTTGCGCCGCGGCGCGAGGACCGGTGGCGGGGGGGTCGGCATACCGAGGGAGATGGGGGTGCCAGCAGTCATGCCGGCCAGTATCTCACCGTCACCCTGGGCGTCAGCCGAGACTGATGGGTTTGACGATGTCGGCGTAGATGAGCAGGGCCGTCATGCCGAGCAGGCTCACGGCGACGACGTAGGCGACCGGCAGGGCCGCGGCGGTGTCGACCGGCCCCGGCGCGGGCCTGCCGCGCAGCCGCGCCCAGCCCTTCTTCAGGCCCTCCCACAGCGCCCCGGCGATGTGACCGCCGTCCAGGGGCAGCAGCGGGATGAGGTTGAAGACGAAGAGCGCCATGTTGAGCGAGGCGATGAGGGAGACGAGCACCCACATCCGGTCGCCCATGTCCCGGGTCAGGTCGCCGAGCCCGCCGGTGGCGACGTCGCCGGCCACCCGACCGACGCCGACCACCGACATCGGCCCCTCGGGGTCGCGCTCCTCGGTGCCGAAGGCGGCCTGGGAGACGTCGACGAGCCGCTGGGGCAGGGTGAGGACGATCCGCGCGGTCTGGGTGAACATGTTCCCGACGAAGCCCGGCACGGCGGTGACCGGCTGCGGGTCGTAGAGGAAGGTGGGGGTCGCGCCGAGGAAGCCGACCTGGCCGTAGACGGGCTCGCCCGTGGCGTCGAGCTGGTACTGGCCCTCGGGGGTGACGAGGGGGCGCTCGCGCAGCACGAGCTCGGCGGTGAGGGTCTCCTGCCGGCCGTCGCGCTCGACGACGAAGGTCGCCTCTCGGCCGGCGTTCTGGATCGCGTAGGTGGTCTCGGGCCAGGAGCTGACGGCCTGGCCGTCCACCGAGACGATCGTGTCCCCCTCCTCGAAGCCGGCGGCGAGCGCCGGGGAGGGCTCCTGCCCGGTGCAGTCGTCGTCGACGACGTCGGCGTTGGCGCACTGCGCGACGGCGGCCACGGTGGGGGTCAGCGTGCCGACCCCGTGCAGGGTGAGCAGGAGGGTGACGAGGACGGCGGAGATGGCGAGGTTCACGAGCGGTCCGCCGGCCATGATGACCAGCCGCTTCCACACCGGCAGCCGGTAGAAGACGCGGTGCTCGTCACCGGGGGCCACCTCGTCGAGGGCGTCCTGACGGGCCTGCTCCACCATCTGGTGGAAGGGGTTGGAGGTCGACCGCCGCAGCCGGCCGCCGTCGGCGGGGCGCGGGGGGAACATGCCGATCATCCGGACGTAACCGCCCAGCGGGATGGCTTTGAGTCCGTACTCGGTCTCCCCGCGCCGGGTGGACCACAGCGTCGGGCCGAAGCCGACCATGTACTGCGGCGTCTTGACCCCGAACTTCTTGGCCGGGACGAGGTGGCCGAGCTCGTGCAGGGCGATCGAGACCGCGATGCCGACGGCGATGACGAGCACGCCGAGCAGGTACATCACCGGGGGGCCTCCTGGGTGGGCTGCGCCGACGCGGCGATCCGGTCGGACGCCGCCCTGCGGGCCCAGGCGTCGGCGGCGAGCACCTGGTCCACGGTGAGTTCAACCGACGAGCCGCGGATTGCGTTCCCGGCCGCACCGGCGTGGTCGTCGACGACCCGGGCCACGACGTCCACGATGTCGAGGAAAGCGATGCGCCCGGCGTGGAAGGCGGCCACGCACTCCTCGTTGGCCGCGTTGTAGACCGCCGGGAAGGTGCCACCCGCGCGGCCCACGTGCTCGGCGAGCCGGACGGCGGGGAAGGCGTCGTGGTCGAGGGGGTGGAACTCCCACGTGGCGGGCGTGGCCCAGTCGCAGGGTTCGTCGACGTCCTCGAGGCGCTCCGGCCAGGACAGGCCGAGGGCGATCGGCACGAGCATCCGCGGCGGGCCCATCTGGGCGAGGGTGGAGCCGTCGTGGAACTCGACCATCGAGTGGATCTGCTGCTGCGGGTGCACGACGACGTCGATCCGGTCGAAGGGCACGTCGAAGAGCAGGTGCGCCTCGATGACCTCCAGACCCTTGTTGACCAGCGTCGCCGAGTTGGTCGTGATGACCAGTCCCATGGCGAAGTTCGGGTGGCGCAGGGCGTCCTGCGGGGTGACGGCGACCAGCTCGGCGCGCGACCGGCCGCGGAACGGTCCGCCGCTGGCCGTCAGCACGAGGCGGCGCACCTCCTCGCGGCGACCCCCCCGCAGGCTCTGGGCGATCGCGCTGTGCTCGGAGTCGACGGGCACGATCTGCTCGGGCCCGGCCGCGGCGCGCACGATCGGGCCGCCCACGATGAGCGACTCCTTGTTGGCCAGCGCCAGCGTGCTGCCGGCCTGCAGCGCCGCCAGGGTCGGGCGCAGGCCGATGCTGCCGGTGATGCCGTTGAGGACGACGTCGCTGCCGCCCCCGGCCAGCTGCTCGGCGGCGCCGGGACCGGTGAGGACCTCGGGCCGGTAGGTGGGACGCCCGGCCTCGCGCGCCGCCGCGGCGAGGGCGTCGTGCAGCTCGCGCACGGTGGCGTCGTCGTCGCGGGCGACGCCGACCCGGTCGACCTCGAGCTCGACGGCCTGGCGGGCGAGGAGGGCGACGTCCCCGCCCCCGGCGGAGATCGCGCCGACCTCGAAGCGCCCGGGGTGGGTGCGCACGACCTCGAGCGCCTGGGTGCCGATGGACCCGGTCGAGCCCAGGATGGTCACGGAGCGCTGCGTCACCCCGACATTGTGCCCTGCTCCCGGTGCTCCCCCTCAGGGGCTGCCGGCGGG
>JASKZT010000215.1 GCA_030145965.1 Ornithinimicrobium sp. | reverse complement strand
CGTCGAGGCCGGTGCGGACGTCTTCGTCGCCGGCTCCGCCGTCTACGGCGGCGACGACGTGGCGGCCCGCATCGCCGCCCTGCGCGAGGTGGCCCAGGGCGCCCGCTCGGGCGGCTGAGCGCCCGGCGCGCCCGGCTACGATAGGTGGTCGGCACGCACCCGCCGTCGGCACCGCGCGACCGTCCTGCCGGCCGCCCGACCCGCGAAGGACCCACGTCGTGGACGTCTGGAACGACCTCTTCACCGCCGAGCTGCGGCTGGGCCCCTACTCGATCCTGTGGCGCGAGGTGGTCGGCAACGGCTTCGGCCTGGCCTCGGCGGTCCTCGGCATGCGCCGCACCGTCTGGGCCTGGCCGATCGGCATCATCGGCAACACGCTGCTCTTCACCGTCTTCATGGGCGTCTGGTTCGACACCCCTCAGGAGCACAGCCTCCTCGGCCAGGCCGCGCGGCAGGTCTTCTTCGTCCTCACCAGCGTCTACGGGTGGTGGGTCTGGAACCGCTCCCGCCGGGGCCGGGCCAAGGGCGCCCCGGCGATCACCCCGCGCTGGGCGACCCCCCGCGAGCGCACGGCCTACCTCCTCACCGCGGCGGTGCTCGTCGTCGTGGTCCAGTGGGTCTTCTCCCGCGTGGGCGTGGGCTGGCCGGCGCCGGGGTGGTACTACTGGACCGACGCCTGGATCTTCGTCGGCTCGATGCTGGCCACCTACGCGATGGCCCGCGGCTGGGTCGACTTCTGGCTGGTGTGGATCGCCGTCGACCTGGTCGGCGTGCCGCTGCTGTGGCACTCGGGCTACTACCCCTCGGCGGTCCTGTACGCCGTCTACGGCGCCTTCGTCCTCTGGGGCTTCGTCGTCTGGCGTCGGGCGGCCCGGGTGGAGGCCCCCACGGGTGGGGGGCCGAGCCTGACGGGGGAGGACCGTACGCTGGTGGGATGACCTCCCCGACGCCCCGGCGCGCTCCCTACGACACCTTCCGCCCCGTCGTGGGCGCCTGGGTGGCGCGGGGGATGGCGGTCGCGTGCGTCCTCGTGTTCGGCCTCATCGCGGTGTACGCCGACATGCCGCTGGGGCAGACCCCGGGCATGCACCTGCTCAACCGGACGGGGATCGCGCTGCTCGGCGTGGTCGGCGCCCTCTTCCTCTGGCGCTACGCGCTCATCCGCGCCGTGCCGAGCCCGGCGGGGCTGCGGGTGACCAACCTGTTCACCACCCGTGAGGTGGAGTGGACCGAGATCCTGCGCGTCGGCTTCTCCGGCGGCGCGCCCTGGGCGGTGCTGGAGCTCACCGACACCGAGGAGCTGGCGGTCATGGCGATCCAGCGGGCCGACGGCCGGCGGGCCGACCAGGAGGCCTCGCGCCTCGCGGCGCTCGTCGAGCACCACCACCGGCCGGGCTGACCCCCGGCCGGTCAGGCGTGCCGACCCTCAGGACCGCCCCGTCCCGCCCTCGTCCGGGGGCTCCGGCGGGGAGACCGGGTCGTACTCCTCCCGCGTCGCGGGCACCCGTCGCCGCGCCTCGGCCAGCGGCACCCCGGAGAGCACGAGCAGGTCGACCACGGTCGAGCGCACCTGCGCCCGCATGACCTCGGCCGACAGCCCGGCCTTCGGGTGCGACCACGTGGAGCGGCGGGCCAGCACGACGAGGTCCTCCCGCGCCGCCGAGAGCGGCCCGTGGCTCTCGAGCTGCTCCTGCAGGGTCGCGGCGGCCTGGGCCAGGTCGGCGACCATGTCGGTGTAGGTGTCGGGCACCGGCTCGGCCTCCTCCACCGCCAGCTCGGCGCGCCGGGCCAGCACCCTGACGTTGCGGATCGCCAGGTCCAGCGGCCCGAGGAGCTCGCGGATCTCGGCGACGTCCTCCTTGTGCACCCCCGAGAGCAGCGGCGCCAGCTGCGCGGCGGCATACGCCTCCGCGGTGGACTCCCGCAGCGCGTCGAGCTCGGTGGACAGCTCCCGGGCCCGGCGCAGGGCCGTCCGCGCCCGGGGCAGGTCCCGGCTGCGCAGCGCCTGGGCGGTGTCGGTCAGGACCTCCGCCAGGTGCCCCACGATCGCCGTGGCCCGCTGGCGGGGGCGCTCCGTCGTCGAGCGCACGGGCGCCACCATGGCGACGAGGAGGGCGACCGCGCCGCCGACCACGGCGTCGAGCCAGCGGTTGAGCGCCTGCCCCTCGCCGGCGACGAGGGTGGTGAGGATGGCCCCCTGGATGCCGGCCTGCATCATGAGCAGCTGCCCGCCGCCGAGCAGGACGGCGAGCGACATCGCCACGACGCACACCGCGAAGAGCTGCCACACCCCGGAGCCGAAGGCCTGGACGAAGAGGTCACCGGTGAGGATGCCGACGGCGACGCCGATGGTCAGCTCGACGATGCGGCGCAGCCGCGAGGCGTAGGTGAGGCCCAGGCAGACGATCGCGGTCACCGGCGCGAAGAAGGGCACCGGGTGCCCAAGGAGGTCCGAGGCCACCCACCACGCCAGCGCGGCGCCCAGGGCGGCCTGCACGATGAGCCAGCCGCGCGCCCGCAGCCGCACGAAGCGGGCCGCCGTGGCCCGGCGGCCGAGGTGCTCGCGCAGGGGCGCCAGCCGACGGGCGGGGTGCCCGCCGCCGGACTCCGGGGCGGTCGTCATGGGCCCAGTGTGGACCAGCGCACCCGGCCCGTCACCGTGTCCGCGACGACGTCCGCGGGCGGGGTCGAGCCGGCCAGCAGCGCGTCCTCCTGCGCGGCCCAGGCTCGCCAGTGCGGCGCGAAGGTGTCCCCGTCCCGCGCGAGGGCGCGGCGCCGCCGCTCGTCGGGCGGGGCCTCCAGCCAGATCCTGAGGTCGAGCAGGCCGGCGCAGGGGCCGCAGAGGGTGCCGACCCCCTCGAGCAGGACCACCTGCCGCGCCGGCACGCGGCGGAGGCGTCCCGGCGCGCCGGCGTGCCAGTCCCAGGAGCGGTAGCCGCCGTCCAGGCCGCGCGAGAGCGGGGTGACGACGCCCTCGCACAGGACGTCGAGCCCGGCGGACAGCCCGGACCAGCCCGGGTAGAGGTCGTCCAGGTGGACGGCCGTGCGCGTCAGCCCCTCGGCGGCGAGCGCGCGCAGCAGGCACCGGGCGAGGTCGGTCTTGCCCGACCCGCTGCGCCCGTCGAGGCCGAGGAGGACCGGTCTCCGGCCGGCCAGGCGGTCCACGGCCGCGAGGACGCGGGGACGCAGCCCCGGCCACAGGGCGTCGTGCGTGGCGCCGACCGTCCCGTGCGGCGCCACCGCGACGGCGGCGGTCGCCGTCCGGTCCCTCCCGTCAGAAGGCACGCGCGTGGTCGGCCAGGGCCGCCACGTCGCGGTCGGCCCCCTCGACCTCCACCTGCGCCACCTCCGTCCGCCCGAAGGCGTGGAGGAGCAGCTCCAGCGGGGTGCCGCGCAGCACGACTGTGCCGGTGCCGGGGCGGGGCCGTCGCAGCGCCGCGCGGCCGTGACCGGGCGCCACCGCCACGACCCCCACCGGGGCCGAGCGGTAGGCGAGGACCGCCGCGCGGCGGTAGGCCGACCACAGCGCCCGCAGCGTCTCCTCGTCGTGCTCCGTGGCGGTCCAGCCCGCCTGGGCGCGCACGAGGTCCTCCTGGTGCACCGCGAACTCGGCCAGGTTGACGGTCGCGTCGACGGCCGGCAGGCGGGTGGGCGACCAGCGCGGGGGACCCGTCCGCAGCCGGTCCACGAGCGTGGCGAAGTCCTCGGCGGCGAGGTCGGCCTGGACCGCCTCGGTGCGTCGGCGGAAGGGCCCGGGCAGCGCGATGCCGGGCGCCGCGTCGGGCCGGTGCTCGCGCAGCACCTCGTGCGCGAGGAGGTCGCGGACCGTCCACGGCGGGCAGAGGGTGGGGGCGTCGGGACCCAGGGAGGCGGCGGTGTCGGCGAGGAGGTGGCGCATCGCGGTGGCGGGCTGCATACCTCCATCTCACCACGGCGCACCGGGGCGGCGGCCCCCGGACGGCCGTGACAAGATGACTCACCGCACCCCCCATCACCCTCTCCCCGGAGGTCGGCACCAGCATGTCCGTCGCCAGCCAGCCCGTGCCTCGGCCCACGGCCAGCCGTGCCGTCCTGCGCCGCGGTCTGCGGGTCATCTGGAGCGGGGTGCGCGACCAGCCGCGGCCCTTCTCCCTGGCCGTGCTCGGCGCCGTCCTGTGGGCCGCCGCGACGGTGGGCACCGCCGGGGCCATCGGCTGGGTGACCGACCGGGTCATCGAGCCGGCGGTGTCCTCGCGGACCGTCAGCGCCGGGGGGCTCTGGACGATCGTGGGGGTGCTCCTCGCCGTCCTGCTCGTCAACGTCATCGGCGTCATCCTGCGACGGGTCTACGCCACGGTCGCGGGGTTCAACCTGCAGGCCGACTACCGCAAGCGGGTGACGCGGCAGTACCTGCGGCTGCCGCTGAGCTGGCACCACGCCCACCCCTCCGGCCAGCTGCTCTCCAACGCGCACGCCGACATCGAGGCGACCTGGCAGGTGTTCAACCCCCTGCCGATGGCGCTCGGCGTGATCTTCATGCTCGTCATCGCCGGCGTGATGATGGTGCTGGTCG
Source organism: Ornithinimicrobium sp. (assembly GCA_030145965.1). Classification (GTDB taxonomy): domain Bacteria; phylum Actinomycetota; class Actinomycetes; order Actinomycetales; family Dermatophilaceae; genus Ornithinicoccus. The sequence continues at coordinate 961 of JASKZT010000215.1, read as the reverse complement.
ACCCGTTCCTCGCCTTCATCGGGCTGCTGGTCTTCCCCGGCCTCTTCCTGGCCAACATCGTCTTCCAGCAGTTCATGTCGCCGCGGATCACCCGCGCCCAGCAGCTGAGGGCCGAGGTCGCCCAGGTGGCCCACGAGTCCTTCGAGGCCGGCCTCGTCGTCAAGGCGATGGGCAAGGAGGACGAGGAGACCGAGCGCTTCCGCCGCTCCACCCACGAGCTGCGCGACTCCCTCATCCTGGTCGGCCGCACCAGGGGCACCTTCGAACCGGTCATCGAGGCCATCCCCACCCTGGGCACCCTGGCGGTGCTCGGCGTCGGCTCGTGGCAGGTCTCCCGGGGCGAGCTGGCCGCCGGGCAGGTCGTCCAGATGGCCTACCTCTTCTCCCTGCTCGCCTTCCCGGTGCGCGCGCTGGGGTGGGTGCTGGCCGAGATCCCGCGGTCCGTCGTCGGTCACGACCGGGTCCAGCACGTCCTCACCTCCGAGGGCGCGATGCGGTACGGGACCGCCCGGCTCCGGGACGGCGGCGGCCCGGCCACCAGCACCCTGCGCGGGGTCACCTACAGCCACGAGGGCGAGGAGGAGCCGGCGATCCACGACGTGACGCTGGAGGTGGAGGCCGGCACCACCACCGCCCTCGTCGGGCCCACGGGCTCCGGCAAGTCCACCCTGGTCAACCTCTCGCTGCGCCTCGTCGACCCGGGCACCGGGTCGGTGGCCCTCGACGGCACCGACGTGCGCGAGCTGGCCCGCGGTGCCATCCCCGAGGTCGCCACGCTCGTCGCGCAGCAGACCTTCATGTTCGACGACACGGTGCGGGGCAACGTCACCCTCGGCGAGGACGCGACCGACGAGTCCGTCTGGGAGGCGCTGCGGGTGGCGCAGGCCGAGGGCTTCGTGCGCGCCATGCCGGAGGGGCTGGACACCACCATCGGCGAGCGCGGAGGCAGCCTGTCCGGCGG
>JASKZT010000196.1 GCA_030145965.1 Ornithinimicrobium sp. | reverse complement strand
GATCGCCGCCCGCTTCGGCCCCTCCCTCGTGCTCGAGGACGGCGGTCTGGACCGGGCCGCGCTGGGGACGCTGGTCTTCGGCGACGAGACGGCCCGTCGCGACCTCGAGGCGATCACCCATCCGCGGATCACGGAGCGCACCCGCGAGCTCGTCGCGGCCGCCCCGGACGACGCCGTCGTGGTGCACGACATCCCGCTCCTCGTGGAGCTCGACCGCGGCGCCGACTACGCCTTGACCGTCGTCGTCGACGTGCCGGAGGAGGAACGCCTCCGCCGCCTGGTCGAGCTGCGCGGTATGCCGGTCGAGCAGGCCAGGGCCCGTATCGCGTCCCAGGCCACCGACGAGCAGCGACGGGCCGCGGCCGACGTCCTCCTGCCCAACACCGGGACCCTGGACCAGCTGGCCGGCCGGGTCGAGCGGCTCTGGCGCGACCGGCTGGTGCCGTTCGAGGTGAACGTCCGCGAGGGGCGCCGGGTGCGTCGGCCCGAGACGCTGACCGTCGTGGACCCGGACCCGCGCTGGCCCGCCGAGGCCGCCCGCCTGGGAGCCCGCGTCCGCCGGGCGCTGGGTGAGCGGGCGCTGCGCGTCGACCACATCGGCTCGACGGCCGTGCCCGGCCTCCCGGCGAAGGACGTCCTGGACCTGCAGGTCGTCGTCCCCACCCTCGACGACCTGGACGACCCGACGACGCACGCCCGCCTGGCCAGGGTGGGCTTCGCGGTGCCGGTGCGCAGCTGGGACCACGCGCGGGGTGCCGGCGTGCCGGAGGGCCGCTGGCCCAAGCGCCTCCTGAGCGGCGCCGACCCGGCACGCGTCGTCCTGGTGCACTGCCGTCCGGCCCACGGACCGGCCTGGCGTCTGGCCCTCCTGCTGCGCGACTGGTTGCGGGCCGAGGAGGGTGCCCGGGCCGACTACACCCGCCTCAAGGCCGCCCTGCTCGACTCGGGGCAGTCGGCCTCCGCCTACGCCGAGGCCAAGGAGCCGTGGTTCGCCCGGGCGGTCCTGCGTGCCGAGGCGTGGGCGGACCGGACCGGCTGGCAGCCCGGCCCGCCCGGCTGACGCCCACCACCCCGCGTGCCCGGTGGGGTCAGGCGTCGTCGCGCGACTGCCAGGTGCAGATGCACACCTCGTTGCCCTCGGCGTCGGCCAGCACCCACCACGACGGGGCGTGGGCGTCGTCGACGAGCGTGCCGCCGGCGGCCAGCGCGTCGGCCAGCCGCTGCTCGGCGACGTCGTGCGGCACGGTGATGTCCAGGTGGAAGCGGTTGCGCTCGGTGCGCGGCTCGTCCATCTGCTGGAACCACAGTGCGCCGAGCCGCCCCGCGGGGTCGTAGAGGTCACCCTCCGCGTCCGTCTCCAGGCCCAGCACGGCCACCCAGAAGGGCCGCACCCGGTCGGCGTCCATCACGTCCAGCCCGACCTCGAGGGCGGACACCTCCGCCGGGGCCGGCTCGAGCCCGAGCCGGCGCGCCGCCGCGCTGACGCCCCGCGCCAGCTCCCGGTCGCGCTCGGTGAGGTGGCCGACGTCGTGGCTGACGGTGGTCACCGTCACGTGGGGGTAGCGCAGGTCGACGTCCGGGTGGTGGTCCAGCCCCTCGGCCACCTCCGTGACGGCCGCGACGAGGCGGGCGCCGGTCGCGAAGTCCCCGGTGGCGTACCGGGCGGTGAGCCGTCCGAGCAGGACGCGCCAGTCGGCGAGCTCGCGGTCGGCGGCGACGGCCGAGGCGGTGAGGCGGGTGTTCTCCATACCCCGCACTCTGGCACCACCGACCGACAGGGGCGAGCGGTGTCCCGGCCCCGGTGCCCTCGGCGTGCCGTCAGCGGCGAGGGGCGTCCTCCTGCGGCGGTGCCGTGAGCCCGAGCACCGGCGGCAGCTCGCGCGGCTCCTCGCCCAGGACGTGCTCGGCCAGGAAGGCGCTGACGACCTCGTACCAGACCTTGGCGTGCTGGGGCGCGAGGATCCAGTGGTTCTCGTGCGGGAAGTAGAGGAAACGGTGCACCGTCGAGCCGTCCTCCGCGGCGGGCAGGCCGGAGCGGGAGAGCAGCTCGTACCAGAGCCGCAGGCCCTCGCCGATCGGCACGCGGTAGTCCTTGTCGCCGTGGATGACGAGCACGGGCGAGACGATCTGCTCGACGAACCGGTGCGGGCTGTGGGCCTCGCCCATCTCCGGCGTCATCTCGCGCTGCCAGTAGTACGCGGCGTCCGTCGTGGGGCCGAAGCCCTCGAGCGCCCACAGGGAGGCATGGGTGACGATCGCGCGGAACCGGTCGGTGTGACCCGCCACCCAGTTGGCCATGTAGCCGCCGAACGAGCCGCCCATCGCCGCGGTCCGCGTCTCGTCGACGTCCTCGCGGGCCACCACCGCGTCGGTGATCGCCATGAGGTCGGTGTAGGGCGCATCGCCCCACGCGCCCCAGCCCCGCTGGATGAAGTCCTGCCCGTAGCCGGTGGAGAGCGCCGGGTCCGGCAGCAGCACGGCATACCCCTGGCTGACGAGGAGCCAGGGGTTCCACCGCCACGTCCAGGCGTTCCACGAGCCGAGCGGCCCGCCGTGGATCCACAGCAGGAGCGGGTGACCGCCCTCCGCCTCGCCCGGGGGGAGCGCGAGCCAGCCGCGTACGCGGGTGCCGTCCTCGGTGGTCGTCTCGACCTCCTCGAGGCGGCCCGGGACCTCCGGGCGCGCGACGGGGCCGGGCAGCTCGGTGACCTCGCCGCTGGCCAGGTCGAGACGCACGACCTCCGGCGGGTAGAGGTAGGAGCTGCGCACGCCGTAGGCGACCCGGCCCCCGGGGTCGACGACGAGGTCGCTCCAGGCGGCGTCGTCGTGGGTCACCTGGGTGACCTCGCCGGTGGCGACGTCGATGCGGAAGACCGGGCGGCGGCCGTCGCTGTCGGCCAGGGCCAGCACGGCGCTGCCGTCGGGCGTCCACGCGACGGGGGTGGCCCAGCGGTCCCAGTCGTGCGCGAGAGGAGTCGTCTCCCCGGTCTCGAGGTCGACCAGGTGCAGGCGCGGGCGGGGCGGGTCGGTCGGCGTGGTGACCCGGTCGACGACGACCACCGCCCGGGTGCCGTCCGGGCTGACCGGTCCGGCGTCCACCTCGCTCCCCTCGAGGTCGAGCAGCGTCCGCCGCTCGCCGGTGGCCACGTCGAGGCGCACCAGGGCCGAGCGCTGGTCCGCACGTGCCTGGGGCACCGGGACGGAGAGCAGGGCGAGGCCGCCGTCGGGGGAGAGCACGGGGTGCGGCTCGTGCAGCGGGGCCGGCAGGCCGGCGGTGAGCAGCCGGAGCCGCTGGGGCGGGGTGCGGTCCAGGGTGCCGGGCAGCGGCGCCGCAGCCTCGTCCTCGGCCTGCGCCTCGTCGATCGCGTGGTCGTCCGCGCCATCCGCCCCGGCGTCCTCGCCCTCCTCGAGGACGAAGACGTGCGGCTGCTCGGGACCGAGGTCGTGGTCCCAGAAGCGGACCGGGTAACCGGTGTGCAGGATCGCCTCGACCCCCGCCTCGGTGCGGGCGGTGGACAGGGCGGCGTGCTGCTCCTCGCTCGTCGCCCCCGGGAGCAGGCCGGCGGTGACGAGCACGACGTCGGCCTCCCGGGCGGCCGTCACCCCGGTGACGCCGCCGACGCGGCTGTGCACGACGCGCGCCTCGCCGCCGTGCGCCGGGATGAGCCACAGCGCCGAGCGGGGCTCGTCCTCGTCCGCCTCCGGGTCGGGGCGGGAGGAGGTGAAGTAGAGGTCACCGCTCGCGGTGAAGGCGGCCCCCGCCTCGCCCTTGGCGCTGCGGGTCAGCCGGTGGGCCGGACGCTCGCCGGTCGGGTCCACCTCCCAGAGGGCCGTCGCGTAGGCGGTGCCCTTGCGGTTGAGCGTCGCCACGGTCGTGACCAGCCGGGTCCCGTCGGGCGACATCGCCAGCCCGGACAACCGGGGCACGGCGACGTAGTGGGACAGGTCGGTGAAGACGGACGCGCGTGCTGTCATGGTCCATGCCTATCACCTGGAATCATCCGACCCCCTGCCGACGTTCCCCACCTCGACGAGAGGAGAGACCGACGTGACGACGCACTCGCCACTGTTCCGCCTGGAGGCCGACGCCTCCCGCCAGCCCCAGCCTGCACCGCTGATGCTCGTGTCCCTCGACGGGTTCATCGACGCGGGCCTCGTGCGGGCCACCGTGGCGGAGCACCTGCTGGACACGCTCGAGCACGAGGTGGTGGCCAGCTTCGACGTCGACGCGCTCGTCGACTACCGCTCGCGGCGTCCGCTGATGACCTTCGACGCGGACCACTACGCCGACTACGAGGACCCCTCGCTGGTCCTCTACCGGATGCAGGACAAGGCGGGGGAGCCCTTCCTCCTCCTGCACGGCGTCGAGCCCGACTTCCGCTGGGAGGGCTTCGTCGAGGCCGTCCGCCAGCTGTGCCTCGCCTTCGGCGTCCGCCGGGTCGCCGGTGCGCACGGCATCCCGATGGCGGTGCCGCACACCCGGCCCGTCGGCATGACCCGCTTCTCCAGCGACCGTGAGCTGCTCGGCGACCGGACCCCGATCTTCGGCTCGGTCAAGGTGCCGGGCAGCGCCGAGGCGCTCCTGCACCTGCGGCTGGCCGAGGCCGGGCTGACGACCCTCGGTGTCGCCGTGCACGTGCCGCACTACCTGGCCGAGACCCAGTTCGGCGACGCCGCGGTCGCGGCGGCCGACGCCCTGATGGACCTGACCGGTCTCGTGCTGCCGACCGCCGAGCTCGTCGCGCTGGCCGGGGTCACCCGGGGCCGCATCGAGAGCGAGCTGGCCCAGAGCGAGGGTGCGCGCGAGGTCGTCGAGGGCCTGGAGCAGCGCTACGACCACTTCGTCGAGGGGCAGCGCCGCCGCAGCCTCCTCGCCGCCGAGGCCGCCAACCTGCCCAGCGCCGACGAGATCGGGGCCGAGCTGGAGAAGTTCCTCGCCGACCCCGGCGTCGCCGGACCCGCCCCGCAGGAGCCGAGCGACGAGGCCGGCACGACCGACCACTGAGCCCGACGCGACGAGGCCCCGGCGCCAGCGGCACCGGGGCCTCGGCGTGCCCGGCCTGCCGGCGCGGGCCTCAGGAGCGCTCGGAGGGTCGGTCGCGGCGCCTCCCGCGCCGGTCACGGCCGACGCGGCGCTCCTCGTCCCGCAACCCGCGCCGGCTGAGCGGCTCGGCGCCCCCGGCGTCCTCGGTGGGTGCCGGGTGCTCGGTGCCCCCCTC
>JASKZT010000177.1 GCA_030145965.1 Ornithinimicrobium sp. | reverse complement strand
GAGCCGGGCCGTCCGAGAGCGGACCCTCGCCCGGCGAGGTGAGCACGTCGATCTTCTCGCGCACCTCCTCGCCGCGGCCCTGCGGGATCCGCACGAGCAGGCTCGCGGGCTGCACGAGCACGCGCATCGCGATGGCCGACCCCAGGGTGTCGCCGTCGATCTCGATCTCGACCGGCTTGTCCGAGACGACCCGCACCTCGCGGCCCTGCACGTGGTCGACCCGGGAGTGCCCGATGCGGCGCCGGGTGACGAGCTGTCCGAGGGTGGCCGCCCAGCCGACGACCCCCTCGGGGGAGAGGAGGACCGCGTCGGCGCTGCCGTCGTCGGCCAGCGCGTCGGGCAGCAGCTCCATGCCGCCCTGCAGCTTGCCGACGTTGCCGACCATGACGCTGCGCACGCGCCGGCGGAAGACGGGTGCCTCGTCGACCTTCACGGCGACGGTGAACTGCGGGCCCTTGAGGTGGCGCAGGCCCGCGACGAGGTAGGCGAGCCAGCCCACGCGCGACTTCAACCGCTCCGGCACGCCCGCCATGACCTCGGCGTCGAAGCCGAGCCCGGCCATGACGAGGAAGGTGTGCTCCTCGCGCACGGCCTCGGAGGTGCGGTCGTCGACCGCGTCGTCGAGGTCGACGTTCTCCGCCGGGTCGTCGTCCTCGACGCGGGCCTGCAGCTGGGCGCTCGTGGGGCGGACGAGGTCGAGCCGGCAGGTGTCGATCCGTGCGTCCTCGCCCGTCAGCGCGATCTCCAGGCACTGCTCGAGGGAGACGTAGGGGAGCTCGAGGTTGCGGGCGAGCAGGTTGCCGGTGCCGCCGGGCAGCAGCCCCATCGCGACCTCCTGGCCGACGAGCTCGGCGCCGACGGTGCGCACGGTGCCGTCGCCGCCCAGCGGGCACACCAGGTCGACGCCGGCGGCCAGGGCCTCCCGGGTCTGGCCGACGCCGGTGTCCTCGACCGTGGTCTCCAGCCAGAGCGGGTCCGCCCAGCCGTGCCGCCGGCAGATCTCCTCGACCCGCCGCCGGACCCGGCCGACGTCGTCGAACTTGGTGGGGTTGACGATGACCGCGGCGCGGCGCGTGGGAGCGTCGACGTCCCCGGCGGTGCCGCGCTCCGCGGCGGCGCCGGTCACAGGTCGGCCTGACGGATGCCGGGCACCTCGTCGGTGCCGACGGCCCGTCGCCCTGCCGGCGCCGGGCGCACGGCCCGCACCTCGGTGACCGCCAGCCACGCCGCGAGGGCGGTCAGGCCCAGCACGAGGGCCGCGGCGAGGGCGAGCAGCGCCCAGCTCGCTTCAGTGTCCATACCCGCACGGTAGCCACCCGACCTTCTCGCCGCGCACCCGGCGGTCGTCCGCGGCCGCGGGGCTCCACCCCTGCCCCAGTAGGCTGGCCTTCATGATCGACCTCCGTGAGCTCCGCAACGACCCCGCACGCGTGCGCGCCTCGCAGCAGGCGCGCGGCGAGGACGTCGAGGTGGTCGACGAGGTGCTGTCCGCGGACGAGCGGTACCGCACCGCGCTCGCCGGCTTCGAGACCGCCCGGGCCGAGCAGAAGGCCTTCGGCAAGAAGGTGGCCCAGGCGTTGGGCGAGGAGAAGCAGGCGCTGCTCGCCGAGGTCAAGGAGCTGGCCGCCTCCGTGAAGCGCCTCGAGGCCGAGGCCGGCCAGGCCGAGCAGGACCGCGAGAGCGCACTGCGCCGGATCGGCAACGTCGTCAAGGACGGCGTGCCCGTCGGCGGTGAGGACGACTACGTCGTGCTCGAGACCGTGGGCACCCCCCGCGACTTCGCGGCCGAGGGCTTCGCGCCGCGCGACCACCTCGAGCTGGGCGAGCTGCACGGCGCCATCGACACGGCGCGGGGGGCCAAGGTCTCCGGCGCCCGCTTCTACTACCTGCTGGGGGTGGGGGCCCAGCTCGAGCACGCGCTCATGTCCCTGGCCCGGCAGGTCGCGACCGAGGAGGGCTTCGTGCCCGTCGTCGCGCCGACCCTGGTGCGGCCCGAGGCGATGGCCGGGGCCGGCTTCCTCGACGCGCACGCCGACGAGGTCTACCGCCTGGAGGCCGACGACCTCTACCTCACCGGCACCTCGGAGGTGGCGCTCGCCGGCCTGCACGCCGAGGAGATCCTCGACCTGTCGGCCGGTCCGCTGCGCTACGCGGCGACCTCGACCTGCTACCGCCGCGAGGCCGGCTCCTACGGCCGGGACACCCGCGGCATCTTCCGGGTCCACCAGTTCACCAAGACCGAGATGTTCGTCTACTGCCGCGTCGAGCACGCCGAGGCCGAGCACGCCAACCTGCTGCGCATCGAGCGCCGCATCCTCGACGCCCTCGAGCTGCCCTACCGGGTCATCGACGTCGCCGCGGGCGACCTCGGCGGCCCGGCCGCGCGCAAGTACGACTGCGAGGCCTGGATCCCGACCCAGGAGACCTACCGCGAGCTCACCTCGACCTCCAACTGCACGACCTACCAGGCGCGACGCCTCAACACCCGCGAGCGCGACCCCGAGGGCGGGGCCACCCGCACCGTCGCGACCCTCAACGGCACCGCACTGACGAGCACGCGCCCGATCATCGCCCTGCTGGAGAACCACCAGCAGGCCGACGGCTCGGTCGTCGTGCCGGAGGCGCTGCAGCCCTACCTCGGCGGCCAGAAGGTCCTGCGTCCCTCCCGTGGCTGAGGCCCCGGCGCCCGCCTCCGTCCCAGGAGGGAGGCGCGCGCGCCGGTCCGCTGCCTACCGTGGGGGGATGAGCAGGTTCGACCGGTGGTTCGGCGGCGACGACGCCTGGGAGCGCCCGCGCCCGCCGCGCCCCGAGGCCCACGACGTCCAGCTCGCGCTCGGTGCCGCGGGGCTCGTCGTGCTCGGCGCCGAGCTCATGCGCAGCCTCGGCGCGTTCACCGACGAGCCGCACGGCATCGCGTGGCAGTACGTCGCCATGCTCACCCTCGCCGTGCTCTTCCTCGTCCGCCGCACGCACCCCGTGCTGGTGACCGTCGTCTCCGGCGTCCACATGCTCGTGTGCGGGCTCCTCCTGCCGATGACGATGAGCACCCTGCCCATGCAGGTGCTCTACTTCTTCCTCATCTTCTCCGGGGTCGCCTGGGCGCGGGACCGGCGGATGCTGCTCGCCGCCATCGGGCTCGTCCTCGCCCTCATGGCCGCGTGGCTCGCGTGGACCTTCGCCCTGAGCAGCGGCCTGCAGCAGATGGCCACCATCTTCCTCCAGGACGTGCCCGAGCCGATCGGGCTCTTCGACGTCCCGCAGGCCGTCGCGGGCTTCACCATCCTCAACAACGTGCTGTTCTTCGGCGGGGCGATCATCCTGGGCCAGATCGCCTGGAACGGCGCCCGCGACACCGCCCAGGTCGTCGGGCAGAAGGAGACCATCCAGCAGCAGGCGATGCGGCTGCGCGACCAGGCGGTGGTCGCCGAGCGGCTGCGGATCGCCCGCGAGCTGCACGACGTCGTGGCGCACCACGTCTCGGTGATGGGCGTCCAGGCCGCCGCCGCGCGGCGGGTCCTCGACCGCGACCCCGACGCCGCCCGCGAGGCCCTCGGTGCCGTCGAGCGCTCCTCCCGCGATGCCGTCGGCCAGATGCGCGACCTGCTCGGGACCCTGCGCAGCGGCGAGCTGGAGGTGGCTCCGGAGGTCCCCGGCGCCGACGGCTCGCCGGGCGGCGAGCCGGCCCGTCGGCCGCAGCCGACGCTGGCCGACCTGGCCGACCTGGCCCGGGAGACCACGACCCCCACGTGCGAGGTCACCGTCGCCGCCGTGGAGTCCGTGGCCGGGGCCGCCTCGCGCGTGCCGCCGCCGGTGCAGCTCTCGGCCTACCGCGTCGTCCAGGAGGCCCTGGCCAACGTCCTGCGCCACTCCACGGCCCGCCACGCCAACGCCGTGGTCCGCGTCGACGAGGCGGCGGGCCGGGTCGAGGTCGAGGTCGTCGACGACGGGACGCCCCGCATCGGCACCTCGGGCACCGGGCTGGGGCTGCTCGGCATGGGCGAGCGCGCCCACCACCTCGGCGGCGCGGTCGAGGCCGGGCCGCGCACCGGCGCCCCCGGCTGGCGGGTGCGCGTCTGGTTCCCCCTCGACGGGCGGCGGTCGTCGGCAGAGGCGCCAGCGCGTGAGAGGGTGCACGGGTGAGCGTGCGCCTCCTCCTCGTCGACGACCAGCCGCTCCTCCTCCAGGGCTTCGCGATGATCCTCTCCGTCGAGGACGACCTCCAGGTCGTCGGGCAGGCCATCGACGGCGCCAAGGCCGTGGCCGCCGTCCGCGAGCTGCGTCCCGACGTCGTCCTCATGGACGTCCAGATGCCGGTGCTCGACGGCATCGAGGCGACCCGGCAGATCGTCGCCGCCCACCCCGACGTCCGCGTCCTGGTCCTGACGACCTTCGACTCCGACGACTACCTCTTCGCCGCCCTCGAGGCCGGCGCCAGCGGCTTCCTGCTCAAGAACTCCGACCCCGACGACGTCGTCGACGCCGTGCGGGCCGTCGCCGAGGGCCACGCCCTGCTCGCGCCGGAGGTCACCCGGCGCGTCATCGCCCGCATGTCGGGTGCCACCCCCGGGCCCGGGGGCCGGCCGGCGACGGCCGCCGCCCGCCCGCTGCCCGACCTGACCCAGCGGGAGCGCGAGATGCTCGGGATGGTCGCCCGTGGCCTGTCCAACGGCGAGATCGCCCGCGAGGCCTTCGTCTCCGAGGCCACGGTCAAGACCCACGTCTCCAACATCCTGGCCAAGCTCGGCGTCCGCGACCGCGTGCAGGCCGTCATCGCCGCCTACGAGGCCGGGCTGGTCTCGCCGGGGGTCTGAGACGCCTCCGCCGCAGGAGGGAGAGGCCATCTCCGACCGCCGGGCGATGTGCCCGCCGCGGACACGCGCCTAGCGTGGAGACACACCTACTTCCACGGAGGACACGATGCTCGAGCTGCAGGGCCTGACCCGCAGGTACGGTGACCACCTCGCCGTCGACGACGTCAGCTTCAGCGTGCCTCCCGGCGCGATGGTGGGCTTCGTCGGCGGCAACGGCGCCGGCAAGACCACGACGATGCGCATGATCATGGGCGTCCTGGCGCCGAGCGACGGCACGGTCCTCTGGGACGGCGCCCCGGCCACGCCCGCGGACCGCCGCCGCTTCGGCTACATGCCCGAGGAGCGCGGCCTCTACCCCAAGCAGCCGGTGCTGAGCCAGCTGGTCTACCTCGGGCAGCTGCACGGCATGAGCGCGCCGGACGCCCGGGCGCTGTCGACCGACCTCCTCGAGCGTTTCGGCCTCGGCGACCGGCTCAAGGACAAGCTGGAGACGCTGTCGCTGGGCAACCAGCAGCGCGCCCAGATCATCGCCTCGGTCCTGGGCGACCCGCTGCTGCTCGTGCTCGACGAGCCCTTCTCCGGCCTCGACCCCGCGGCGGTGGACCAGATGAGCGCGCTGCTGCGCGAGCACACCGCCCGGGGCGTGCCGGTGCTCTTCAGCTCCCACCAGCTCGACCTGGTCGACCGGCTCTGCGACGCCCTCGTCGTGCTCCACCAGGGGCGGGCCGTCGCCCAGGGCACGTCCGAGCAGCTGCGCGCCGCCGCCCCGCTGCGCTACCGCCTCACGACCAGCGGCGACACCGGATGGGTGCGCGGCGTCCCCGGCGTCCAGGTCGTCGACGTCGACGGGCCGTGCGCCCTCGTCGAGCCCGCCGACGAGCAGGTCGCCGAGCGCCTGCTCGTCGACGCCGTCGCCCGCGGCGGCGTCCG
>JASKZT010000176.1 GCA_030145965.1 Ornithinimicrobium sp. | reverse complement strand
CACCGCGGCGAGCTCATGGTCCGCCAGGAGGACCGCCCCGCCCGGCGGCGCGCCCTGCTGCTCCTGGACTCCCGGGCCGCGGCCTACCCCGGCAGCGGGGTGCGCCCGGCCTACGAGTGGGCGGTCTCCGCGGTGGCCTCGGTCGCCCGGCACCTGGTCGCGGACGGCTTCGTCGTCCACCTGCTCACCGACGTCTCCCTGCGGGACGGTTCGACCGAGCACCCCGTCGAGCTCGACACCGCCCTGGAGTCGCTGGCCAGGGTGCAGCCCGAGCAGGACTCCCGGCTCGACCGGCTCGCGGCCGCCGCCTCGGGCTTCACGACCGGCGGGGTCCTCGTCGTGGCCGCCGTCGTGGCCCACGACGAGGAGGCCCTGAGCACCCTCGCCGCCATCCGCCAGCCCGGGTCGCGGGCGATGGCCTTCGTCCTGGACCCCCACCGCTTCACCTCCCGGACCGACGCCGGCACGACCCGCCGCGACGGCGCCGCCCCGACGTCGCTGCTCGCCGACTCCGGCTGGCAGACCGTCGTCGTCGGCCCGCAGTCCGACATCCCCCGTGCCTGGGCCGCGATCGGCGCCACCACCTCGGCGGGGGTGCGCGCATGAGGCTCGACGGCAGCCGTGAGGCCTTCGTCCGCGGGATGTGGCCCGAGGGCCTCGTCGCCGCGCTGGCCACCCTCGCCGTCGCCTGGCCGCTGACCGGGCTGCTGCGCGAGGACTCCTGGCTCGTCACCGCCGTCCTCATGGTCGGGCTCGTCGCGCTCTCCGGCGCGGTGATGCGCACCCTCGACGTGCCGCCCAGCCTCACCTCGGTGGGCCAGCTGCTCGTCGGGCTGGTCGGCCTGACGCAGGTCTACCTGCGCGACAGCCTGTGGCGCGGGCTCGTGCCGACCGCGGACACCTTCGCGATGGTCGGGGAGCTGCTCCGCGAGGCGGGCACCGTGCTCCAGACGTATGCCGCCCCCGCGCCGACGACCAGCGGCGTCGCCTTCCTCGTCGTCTCCCTCATGACGCTCACCGCGGTCTCGGTCGACTCCATGGGCGTGACCGGCCGCGCGCCGGCGAGCGCCGGCATCCCGCTCGCCGCCGGCTTCCTCGTCTCGGTGTCCAACTCCGGGCAGGCCATGGAGCCGTGGTACTTCGCCGCCGTCGGCGTGCTGTGGCTGGTCATGCTCGCCCAGCAGGGGCACCGGGTCCTGGCCGGCTGGCCGTCGGCCAACCGGCGCGAGGCCCAGGGCGGTGACGACGTCAGCGCCCACGTGCCCACCTACCGCGGCCTGTCGCAGGTGCTCGGCACGCTGGCGCTGGTGCTGGCCGTCGTCGGCGCCGCCGCGCTGCCCCACCTGCCGCCGACGTTCTTCGGCGACGGCCTCGCCCGCAACCCCGACGCCCGGGGCGGGGGCGAGGGCAGCGCGCAGGTCTCCTTCACCGAGACGATGGACCCCTCGCGCGACCTGCGCAACCAGTCGCAGGCGCCGGTGCTGTCCTACCGCACCGACGCCAGCCGGCTGGAGCCGCTGCGCGTCACCGCGACCGAGCGGTGGGAGGACGGCCGCTGGGTCGCCCCGCCGCGCCCGGTGTCCGGGCTGCTGCCGCTGGACGCCCCGATCCCCGACCCGCCCGGGCTGGGCGAGGGGGTCGAGACCCGGCAGCAGCAGACCCAGGTCACCGGCAACGTCCTCGACGTGCCCCACCTGGCCGTCCCCTCCCCCGTCTCCTCGGTCGAGCTGCCGCAGGGCTCGGCCTACCGCTTCGACCCCGCCGACGCGACGGTGGTGCTGCAGGCGCCGGCCGACCAGTACACCGTGACCTACCTCGCCCTCGCCGGCGGCGGCCGGCTCCCGGACGGCACGGGCAGCGAGCCGGCCGACCCCGGCAGCTTCGACGACGACGTGCTGGCGGTCGACCCGGTCTCGGCCGACGCCGTCCGCGCCCTGACCGAGGAGGTCGTCGACGGGACGAGCAACTCCCTCGAGGCGGCCGTGCGCATCCAGAACCACCTGCGCAGCGCGCCCTACCAGTACTCCCTGACGCTCGCGCCGGCGGCTGAGGCCGACGCCGCCGACCCGATCGGCGGCTTCCTGGAGACGCGGCAGGGCTACTGCGTGCAGTTCGCGACGGCGATGGTGATGATGGCGCGCGCCGAGGGCATCCCGGCCCGGATGGCCGTCGGCTTCCTCCCCGGCGAGGTGCAGGTCGACGGCAGCCGCCGCGTCATCGCCTCGGATGCGCACACCTGGCCCGAGCTGTGGATCAGCGGCGTGGGCTGGACCCGCTTCGAGCCGACGCCGGGCATCCGCAGCGAGGCGCCCCCCGCCTACGCCCGCACCCCCTCCAGCCAGGGCGACAACGCGCCGACGACGACCACGGTGACCCGTCCGGCCGAGCCCACGACCCAGGCGGCGGCGCCGGAGCCCGAGGAGGAGCGCGGTGGGCTGGACGACCTGTGGCCGACGGTCGGGCGCTCCCTCGTCGTCGTGCTCGTGCTGGCGCTGCTCATGGCGCTGGTGCCGCTGGTGGGCCGCCGTTACCGTGAGGAGGCGCTGCGCGCGGCCGGCACCCCGGCCGAGCGCGTCGAGGGCCAGTGGCTGCTGCTCACCCGCAGCCTCGGGGACCTCGGCGTCGAGGAGCCGCCCGCCCGCAGCCCGCGCGACCTGCGCCGCTTCTACCGCGAGCACACGGTCATGCACCGCGCCGGGGAGGACGCCCTGGGGCGCATCACCACCACGCTGGAGCGGTCACGGTATGCCGCGCCCGACACTCTGGACCTGGCGGAGGCGGACCGGATGGGCCACGATGTCCGTACGGTGGTCGAGCAGGTGCGCGAGGCCACACCGTGGAACGTGCGGGCGAACGCGGCGCTGCTGCCGCAGAGCGGGCTCGCAGGGGTCAGGTCCTGGCTGAGAGGAGTCTTCCGTCGTCACTGACAGCCCGCGGCGCGCGGCCTCCCGCTCCGCACGCCCTGCCCCGTTCGTGGGCACGCTGCTGCGCGGGCGGCTGACGCTGGTCGCCTGGCTCGTCGGAGCCGTCCTGACGGCTCTCTTCCTGTGGGGTCCCTACGTGGAGCTGGCCTACCACAGCCCGCGCACCCGCCTGGTCATGAGCACCGTGGACGTGTGCGTCGCACTGCTGACCGCCTGGCTGGCCTTCGGCCGCTTCGCCCGGGGACGGATCGTCGACGACCTGCTGATGGCCCAGTGCCTCATCGTCCTCGCGCTGGCGAACCTGCTCGACGGTGTGGTGCAGGACGCGCTCGGGGAGCCCTCGCACCTCGTCTGGCTGACCTCCACGATGCGCCTGCTGGGGTCGGCGCTGCTGCTGGCCGCGGCCCTCGTGCCGCCGGACCGCCAGCTGCCGCCCAGCGCGGCCCGGTGGATCCTGCTCGGTCCGCTGCTCGTGCTGGGTGCCGGCGTCGCGGGGGCGACGCTGCTCTCCCCCGTCCTGCCGCTGCCGCTGGACCCGTCCCTGGCCCTCGAGCGCGACGCGCTGCCCGCGCTGCTCTCGGCCCACCCGGGCATCGTCGGCGGACACCTCCTGGCCGCCACCTGCTTCCTCGTCGCCTCGGTCGTCTTCACCGCGCGCGGCCGCCGCGACGGGGACGAGCTGCTGCGGTGGATCGGTGCGGCGTGCGCCCTCGGCGGCTTCGCCCGGCTCAACTACGCGCTCCTGCCCTCCGCGCACACGGACTGGTTCTACTCCGGCGACGTCCTGCGGACCGGCTTCTACCTCCTCCTGCTCGTCGGCTCGGCCCGCGAGCTCTCCCTCTACTGGACCCGCCGCGAGCTGGAGGCGGTGGAGGAGGACCGGCGCCGGCTGGCCCGCGACCTGCACGACGGCGTCGTGCAGGAGCTGGCCTACATCCGGAGCGAGGCGCACTCGATCACCGACCTGGCGCTGCGCGACCACGTGCTCGCCGCCACCGACCGAGCCATCGACGAGGCCCGGGCGGCCATCTACGCGCTCGGGCAGCTCGGCACCGCGCCGCTCGCCGACCTGCTCGAGCGCACCGCCCGCGAGATGGGCCGACGGCACGGCCTCGACGTCCACGTCGAGGCCGACGCCTCCGTCACCGTGGAGCCGGAGCACCACCACGCGCTGCTGCGGATCGTGCGCGAGGCCGTCACCAACGCCGTCCGGCACGGCCGAGCCTCGACCGTGCGCATCGAGCTGCGCCAGGACGGCGCC
>JASKZT010000120.1 GCA_030145965.1 Ornithinimicrobium sp. | reverse complement strand
AACGCGACCACGGCGATGGAGTCGGTCACCTGGCCCGAGTTCGGGTCCCTGCACCCGTTCGCCCCGGCCGACCAGACCGAGGGCAGCCGTGAGCTGGTCCGCCAGCTCTCGGAGTGGCTGCTGGAGATCACCGGCTACGACGACATCAGCCTGCAGCCCAACGCCGGTGCCCAGGGCGAGTTCGCCGGCCTGCTCGCGATCCGCCGCTACCACCAGGCCAACGGCGACGACCAGCGCACCGTGTGCCTGATCCCCTCCAGCGCGCACGGCACCAACGCCGCCAGCGCGGTCATGGCCGGCCTCAGGGTCGTCGTCGTCAAGAGCACGGCGGCCGGCGAGATCGACCTGGAGGACCTGCGGGCCAAGATCGAGGCCCACCGCGACACCCTGGCCGGGATCATGGTCACCTACCCCTCGACCCACGGGGTGTACGAGGAGACGATCACCGAGCTGTGCGACCTCGTCCACGAGGCCGGCGGCCAGGTCTACATCGACGGCGCCAACCTCAACGCGCTGCTCGGGATCGCCCGGCCGGGCAGGTTCGGCGGCGACGTCTCGCACCTGAACCTGCACAAGACCTTCACCATCCCGCACGGCGGCGGCGGCCCGGGCGTGGGGCCGGTGGCGGTCCGCTCGCACCTGGCGCCCTACCTGCCCAACCACCCGCTGGACGGCGAGGCCGGCCCCGACAGCGGCCCCGGGCCGATCTCGGCGGCGCCCTTCGGCTCGGCGGGCATCCTGCAGATCCCGTGGGCCTACATCCGCCTCACCGGCGGCGCGGGCCTGACCCGATCGGGCCAGGTCGCGGTGCTCAGCGCGAACTACATCGCCGCCCGGCTGCGTGAGCACTTCCCGGTGCTCTACACCGGCGCGAACGACCTCGTGGCGCACGAGTGCATCCTCGACCTGCGCGGCCTGAGCAAGGAGACGGGCGTGACCGTCGACGACGTGGCCAAGCGCCTCATCGACTACGGCTTCCACAGCCCGACGATGTCCTTCCCGGTGGCCGGCACGCTCATGGTCGAGCCGACCGAGAGCGAGGACCTGGGCGAGCTGGACCGCTTCGTGGAGGCGATGGTCTCCATCCGCCGCGAGATGGACGAGGCTGCCGGGGCGGTCGGGGACAGCGTCCTGCGCCACGCCCCGCACACCGCCCTGTCGCTCGCGGGGGAGTGGGACCACCCCTACGACCGGATGACCGCGGCCTACCCGCAGGGCGTCGACCCGGCCCGGAAGTACTGGGCCCCGGTGCGGCGGATCGACGGCGTCTACGGCGACCGGAACCTCGTCTGCTCCTGCCCGCCGCCGGAGGCGTTCGAGGACTGACCGGCGCGTTCGCGCGCGCACCCTCGCGACCGGCCCTCTTGTGTGTTTGGATCGGCCCATGGGTCAAGAGGTCAGCCACAGCGAGTTCACGCGGGAGCACCGCCTCGCCTTCCGGGAGAAGGTCCTGCAGGACCTGGACGTCTTCGAGCGGATGCTCGAGGGGAGCCGCTTCGACTTCACCCGTCCCCAGATGGGGCTGGAGATCGAGCTGAACCTCGTGGACGAGACGTCCATGGGCCCCGCGATGGTCAACAGCGAGGTGCTGGCCGAGATCCGGGAGGGCGACTTCCAGTCCGAGGTCGGCCGCTACAACATCGAGATGAACGTGCCGCCCCGGCCGATGGCCGGGGACCAGGCCGTGCGCCTCGAGCGGTGGCTGGCGCAGTCGCTGCGCCGCGCCGGCGACGCGGCCCGGCCGCACGGTGCCCGGGTCGCCGCGATCGGCATCGTCCCGACCCTGCCGGTATCGCTCTTCGACGAGCCGTGGATCTCCGAGGGGGTGCGCTACCAGGCGCTCGAGGACGGTCTGCTCCGGGAGCGCGGCGAGGGCTTCGACCTGGACATCCAGGGCCCGTCGGGGGAGCGGCTGACCAGCTACCACGACGGCATCGGCCCGCTGTCCGGGTGCACGTCGGTGCAGCTGCACCAGCAGGTCACCCCGCAGGACTTCCCGGTCTACTGGAACGCCGCGTCGATCATCTCCAGCCTCCAGGTCGCGATGGGCGCCAACTCGCCCTACCTCTTCGGCAAGCGGCTCTGGGCGGAGACCCGGATCCCGCTGTTCACCCAGATGACCGACACCCGCTCGGTGGAGCTGAAGTACCAGGGCGTGCGCCCCCGCGCCTACTTCGGCCGCGCCTGGATCACCTCGATCTTCGACCTCTTCGAGGAGAACGTCCGCTCCTTCCCGGCCCTCCTGCCGGAGGTCTCCGACGAGGACCCGGGCTCCACGCTCGACTCGGGGGAGGTGCCGCTCCTGACGGACCTCAAGCTCCACAACGGCACGGTATGGCGCTGGAACCGGCCCATCTACGACACGAGCCAGGGCGTGCCCCACCTGCGCGTCGAGAACCGCGTCCTGCCGGCCGGCCCCACCGTGGTCGACATGGTCGCCAACGCCTGCTTCTACTACGGCCTGCTGGAGTCCGCGACGACCAGCGGCCGCCCGATCTGGACGAAGATGGACTTCGCCACGACCGAGCACAACTTCGACGACGCGGCCCGGCACGGCATCTCCAGCATCCACACCTGGCCCGGCCTCGGACGGATCCCGGTCGTGGACCTCGTGGCCGACCACCTGCTCTCGGTCGCCGACGACGGCCTGGCCGCCCTCGGCCTGCGCCGCGAGGTGCGCAACCACTACCTGTCGGTCATCGAGGGCCGCTGCCGCGCCCGCACGAACGGCGCCAGCTGGCAGGTGGCCACGACCGAGGCCTACGAGTCCGCGGGCTACGGGCGCGAGGAGGCGCTGCGCGAGATGTTCCGCCTCTACGTCGACCACGCCGAGGACAACGTGCCCGTGCACACCTGGGAGGTGCCCACCCCCGAGCCGCTCCTGGCCGAGGGAGAGGACGCCTCGGCCGACGAGCCCGCCGAGGGGCGCGCCGAAGAGGTCGCCTGACCGCGGCCCGCAGCGCGCGGGCCCGGGTGCCTGGGGACCCGTGCCGCGTCAGCGGCGGCGGTTCCAGGCCTCGACGACCGGGCTCTCGTGGTGGTGGCCGAGGACGGCCACCGAGCCGACGGCGAAGGTGAGCCGGGCGCCGAAGCGTGGGGCCTGCTGCAGGTAGACCGCGGCGAGGATCCGCAGCGCGTGGCCGTGCCCGACGAGGCAGACGTCGCCCTCGAAGAGGATCGGCCAGACCCGCTCCAGCACCCGGCTGCCGCGGGCCGCGACCTCCTCGACGGTCTCACCAGGGGTGTCGCCCGGGACGACACCGTGCTCGAAGACGGACCAGGGGTAGCCGAGCTCGCGACGCACGTCGGCGGTCGAGCGGCCCTCGTAGCCGCCGTAGTCCCACTCGACGAGGTCCTCGTCCAGCGCGTCGACGCGCAGCCCGGCGAGCTCGGCGGTGCGCCGGGCCCGGAGCAGCGGGGAGCAGCGGACGTGGACGAGCTCCGTGCCGTCCAGGGCGCGGACGATGTCGCCCGCCGCCGCCTCCCCCTCCGGCAGCAGCGGCAGGTCGGTCCGGCCGGTGTGCCGCCCGGTGCGCGACCAGGCCGTCTCCCCGTGCCGCACGAGGACCAGGCGCCCCTCGGGGACGGCCGGTCCCTGCGGCGACGGGGCGTCATCGGCGGGAGGGGTGCCCGGGCGCTGGTCCATGGCTGGCAGACTACGGCCCATGACCTCCGACGCCACCCGCTCCGTCAGCCTGACCCGCACCGGCGCCGGCGCCTTCGTCGCCGAGAACGTGCGCGGGGGCACCCTGCCGCTGGGCACCGGCGCGGAGGGCTCGAGCGACTTCACGCCCGTCGAGCTGCTCCTCGCCGGCATCGCCGGGTGCTCGGGCATCGACCTCGACGCGCTGACCTCGCGCCTGGCCGAGCCGGTGCGCCTCACCCTCACGGCGGCGGGCGACAAGCTGCGCGACGAGCAGGGCAACCACCTGGGTCCGATCACCGTGACGGTCACGGCCGAGTTCCCCGAGGGTGACGACGGCGACCGCGCGCGGGACCGGCTCCCCGAGGCCGTGGCCCTGTCGCGCGACCGGCTGTGCACGGTGTCGCGGACCGTCCAGCTCTCCTCCCCGGTCACCTTCGACCTGCGCTGACCGCGCCCGGACCCCGTCGCCCCCGCCCGGTCGCCACGCCCGTGACGTCCCCCCGCCTGCACCGCACGCTCGGCCTCGGCGACGCGGTGACCATCGGGCTCGGCTCGATGGTGGGCGCCGGGGTGTTCGTGGTCTGGGGGCCGGCCGCCGCGGCCGCCGGCGGATGGGTGCTCCTCGCGCTGGCCCTCGCCGCGGTCGTGGCCACCTGCAACGCGCTGTCCAGCGCCGCCCTCGCGGCCCGGTACCCCGAGGCCGGTGGCACCTACGTCTACGGCCGCGAGCGGCTCGGCGAGGTCTGGGGCTACCTGGCCGGATGGTGCTTCGTCGTCGGCAAGACCGCCTCCTGCGCGGCCATGGCCCTCACCGTCGGGGCCTACCTGGTCCCGGGGGCCGAGCGCGTGGCCGCCGTCGTCGCGGCCCTGCTCGTGACGGGCCTCGCCCTCCTGGGGGTCCGCCGCAGCGTTCGCGTCTCCCGCGTGGTCGTGGCGGTCGCCCTCTGCGCGCTCCTCGGCGTGGCGGTCGCCGCGCTCGTGCCGGTGGACGGGTCACCGGCCCTCGACATCGGTCGGGCCGTCGGCGGCGAGCTCGACGTGCTCGGCGTGCTCCAGGCCGCCGGTCTGCTCTTCTTCGCCTTCGCCGGCTACGCCCGGGTGGCCACGCTCGGGGAGGAGGTCCGTGACCCCGCCCGGGTCGTCCCCCGGGCCGTGGTCATCTCCCTGACCGTGGTCCTGGCTCTCTACCTCGTCGTCGGGCTGGTCGTGCTCGGCGTGCTCGGCCCGGGCCAGGCGGCGCAGGTGCCCGACGCGGTCGCCCGCACCGCGCTGCTGGTCTGGGGCCAGGAGCAGGAGTGGGTCTGGGTCGTGCGCGTCGCGGCCGGCCTGGCCGCCCTGGGCGCCCTGCTCAACCTCGTCCTCGGCATCTCCCGCACCGCCGTGGCCATGGCCCGTGACGGCCACCTGCCCCGGGCCCTGGCCCGCGTCTCGGGTCCGGCCGGCACGCCGCGGGCGGCCGAGGTGGTGGTCGGTGCGACCGTCGTCGGGCTCGTGCTCGTGGGGGACCTGCGCGGCACGATCGGCTTCTCGAGCTTCGGGGTGCTGCTGTACTACGCCGTCGCCAACGCCAGCGCCCTCACGCTGCGTCGGGAGCCGGGAGGGGGCCGGCTCCCGACGGCGCTCCCCGTCGTCGGGCTGGCCGGCTGTCTCGTCCTCGCCGCCGCCCTCCCCCCGGCGTCCGTGCTGACCGGCCTGGCCGTCGTCGCCGGCGGGCTGCTGGTCCTGCTCGGGCGCCGCCGCCGGGACAAACGACTGGCGGGCACGCCGCCCCGTGCCCAAGACTGGTCCCCATGACGGACACGACGACCCGGACCGACGAGCGACCGGACCGCACCGCCTACCGGTGGGCGCCCCTGACCGAGGCCGACGTCCCGGCCTGGGCCGACCTCGTCAACCACCTGGCCAGGGTGGACGGCACCGAGGAGTTCTACGCGGAGGAGGACCTGCGCGAGGAGCTGAGGGGCGCGAACTTCGACCCGGCCACGGACAGCCTGGTCGCGTGGGACGGCGACGTGCTCATCGGGTGCACCACCGTGCGGGTGCCCACCACCGCCGACCACGAGGGCAAGGGACGCGGCTACCTCGACGGCGGCGTGCGGGAGGAGTACCGCCGGCAGGGCCTCGGCACGCAGCTCCTCGACCGGATGGAGCGCCGCGCCGCCGACCTGGTGGGGGAGCGGCACCCGGGTCGGGAGGCCTACCTGCGCGCCGGCGGCGGCCTGGAGGGCTCCAGCGCGTCCGTGACCCTGGCCGCCCGCGGCTACCGGGTGGTGAGGTGGTTCAACCTGCTCGCGCGCCCGCTCGGCGACGAGCCGGACGTGCCGCAGATCGAGGGCGTGACCTTCGCCACCCCCGCGGACGCGCAGGAGGAGGCCGTGCGGCTGGCCCACAACGAGGCCTTCCGCGACCACTGGGGCTCGGGCCCCAGCGCGCCGGAGACGTGGCACGACCACTGGACCGCCCGGTCCGCCCGCGCCGACGTCTCCACCCTGGCCCTCGGGCCCGGCGGCGAGGTGCTCGCCTACGTCATGTGCGGGGAGTACCAGCCGCGCGAGCTCTACGTGAACCTCGTCGGCACCGTGCCCGCGGCCCGGGGCCGCGGCATCGCCGCCGGCGCCCTCCTGCACACCATCGCCCTCGCGAATCGCGCCGGGCGCTACGACACCATCGAGCTGGACGTCGACTCCGAGAGCCTCACCGGGGCCACCCGCCTCTACGAGCGGATCGGCTTCACCCACCGGCTCCGGATGATGGCGATGGAGCGCCCCCTCCCGCTCTGAGCGCCTCGGGACCGCTGCCCGGCCCAGCCCACGCGCTCCCGTAGGCTCGGGCGCGTGAGCGAGGTCGAGGGTCTGCACAGCACGATG
>JASKZT010000094.1 GCA_030145965.1 Ornithinimicrobium sp. | reverse complement strand
CCCGCGCTCGCGCGGGCCCGGGGAAGGCCTCAGGGCAGCTTCTCGCCGCCCGGGCCGAAGCCGGTGGTGTCCACGGTCGTCGTGCCGGTCGCCGGGTCGTAGGAACCGGTCGCGTTCTGGAACGACTCGCCGGAGCCCGTCGAGGTCCCGCCGGAGAGGATGTCCGAGGAGCTGTTCGAGGAGCTGCCCCCGGACGTCTTGGACTTGACCTCGTCGACCTTGGCCTTGGCCTGCTCGCTGACCTTCTGCGCCATCTCCGGACCCTTGACCTTGGCCTCCTCGACCTTCGTCTGGACGCGCGGGTCCGTCCACAGCTTGTTGGCCTGGTCGGCG
Source organism: Ornithinimicrobium sp. (assembly GCA_030145965.1). Lineage (GTDB taxonomy): Bacteria > Actinomycetota > Actinomycetes > Actinomycetales > Dermatophilaceae > Ornithinicoccus. The sequence goes on along the minus strand of JASKZT010000094.1, from coordinate 2,177 downwards.
ATCTGGTCGTAGCGCTCGCGTCCGGCCCGGGCGCCCAGGACGTACCCGACGCCGGCACCGACGAGCAGCAGCAGCTTGTTCATGAAGACTCCTTTCGTGGGTCAACAGGTTCTTGTCGAACATACAAGGGTGGCGCGGACATGGCATGCCGAGGCCGACCGCGGTGGTGACCGGCCCCCGGTGGTCGAGGCGGCGCCGTGGCGGGTGGTCAGCATGCTCTCGTGGCGGAGGGTGTGGGATTTGAACCCACGGAGGTGTCAACCTCGGGCGCTTTCAAGGCGCCTGCACTCGGCCGCTATGCGAACCCTCCCGGCGAGGTCCCGGACAGGCCCGGACCGTCGTCAGCTCCGATGATCGCACGCCCGGGCGCGTCAGCCGCAGACGGCGCCGATCTCCTCGAGCTCGTCCGGCTGGGGGGTCGTCTCCTCGGCGGGGTCGGTCGTGGCCGGCTCGTCGGGGGCCTCGGTCGTCGGCTCGGGGGAGGCGGTGACCACCTCCTCGTCGGGCTCGGTCGCCGGGCGGGCCGGGGCGGGGGGCTCGGGGGGCGGGTTGAGCGCCTCCCACACGCGGGCCCGGATGTCGGAGAAGTCGGGGTCGGCGGTGTCGGTGTTGGAGGCGGTGAAGGGCAGGCTCTTGATCGAGCCCTGCTGCACGAGCTGCACGAGCTCGGCCCAGACGCCGAGGTCCTCCTGCGGGATGTCGGTGACGACGTTGTCGCCGACCGCGGTGATGATCTGCGGGTAGCGCTGGAGCAGGGTCATCGGCCGGACCTGGTCGACGACGGCCGCCACCATGCACCGCTGGCGCCGCATCCGGTCGTAGTCGTCGGAGGTGACGCGCGAGCGGGAGTAGCCGAGCGCCTGCCGGCCGGTGAGGCGGTGCGTGCCGGGCTCCAGCCACTCCAGGCCCGGGGAGTTCGGGTCCAGCTGCAGCGTCCCGTCGGGGCCGGTGAAGGTGCGCCCGTTGATCGGGATCCGGTCCTGGACCGTGACGGTCACCCCACCCATGGCGTCGATGAGCTGCTCGAAGCCCTTGAGGTTGACGATCACGGTGTGGTGGATGTCGAGGCCCAGCACCGTCCCGATCACGTCGCGCGTGGCGGTCACCCCGGGGGAGGGGTCGTCTGCGTACCAGTCCGGGTGCTCCTCCGCGGCCAGCTCCGCCTCGGTCCAGATGGCGTTCATGAGGCAGTCGGGGCCGCAGTCGTAGCCGTTCGGGTAGAGCTGGTGCAGCGGGTTGTCCCGCGGGATCGGGACGTTCTGCAGGTTGCGCGGGATCGAGAAGAGGACCGACTCCCCGGTGCGGGTGTCGATGCTCGCCACGATCATCGTGTCGGTCCGGGTGCCCTCGCGGGCCTCGGCGGCGTCCGAGCCCAGGAGCAGCATGTTGACCCGCGGCAGGTCCGCCCAGGGGTCCTCGCGGGGGCCGAGGGCCGAGGTCGGCCCGGCGCCGCCGGGGGTGGCCGGCCCGCCGTCGGTGAAGACCTTCTCGACCGCGTCCAGGTGGCTGTCGATGTAGCGGACGCCCAGCGCCGCCGGGGCGCACACGGCCACGCACAGCAGGGCGGTGAAACCGGCCAGGGCGCCGCGCTGGCGCCGGGAGGCGCGGTGGGGCTGGGCCATCAGCGCCGTGAGCGCGACGGCGCCGACCCACACGACCGTGAAGGCCACGAGCACCCACATGATGGTGCGCAGCAGCTCGGTGTCCGCGGCGGTGGACAGCGCCGCGCCGATCAGGCCCTCCCGGCGCACGGCGACGGAGACGAAGACCAGGGCGGCGACGGCGATCACGAGGATCACGACGCCCAGCCAGCGCCGCGCGGTGGCGAGAAGGCCGGAGCCGGGCACGACGGCGCTCAGCGCCGTCAGGCCGAAGGCGCGCGCCATCGTCTCCCGGGAACGGCCCTCCCGCTCGCCCACCCACTGGGTGCGGGAGCGGTACGCGGCGGCGGGCGCGCCGTCGTCGGCGCGGTCGCGGGAGTCGTTCATCAGGTGTGGTGCACCTTTCGGCAAGCGCGTGGAGGGATCATTGTGTCCTACCAGGGGCCGCTGGTGGTGGGCTGGGAGCCCGGTTTGGGTGCAGGTGCGCAGGGCGGGTACATTGTCAGCGGTCTGGAGGCGTCGCCTAGTCTGGTCTATGGCGCCCGCCTGCTAAGCGGGTTTGGGGTTTAGAGCCCC
>JASKZT010000089.1 GCA_030145965.1 Ornithinimicrobium sp. | reverse complement strand
CAACGGCGCCGCCGTGGCCCTCCGCCGGCTCATGCACCGCTGGCTGCCCCTGGCCCACCTCGAGAGCGCCAGCTGAGCCCAGGACGGCACACCCGCGGGGTCGGCTATCGCAGGCGAGCACCGAGCGCGCAATCGCGGTGGCCCGTCAGCCCCGGAGGGACGTCGTGGCTGACCAGCAGCACGGCACGGTCGCGGCTCCACTCCGTGAGCTCCTCGGACAGCACCGCCGACGCCTCCGCGTCCAGGCCCAGGAACGGCTCGTCCAGGCCCACCGCGGAGAACTCGCCCAGCGTGCACATGATGATCCACAGCTTGCGGGTGTTGCCGGTGGACAGCGCGGAGACCGTCTCGTCGGTCCACCGGGACAGCCCGTACCTCTCCACCCGGGAGGCGACGGCACGCCACGGCACACCCCGGGCCTGCGCGGCGAACTCCAGGTGCTCTCGGACCGTCAGCGGCGGGTAGAGGGCCTGATCCACCCCGCAGTAGCGCCGGTACGGCCGGACGCCCGGGTCCTGGGCATCACGTCCGCACACCCGGACGGTGCCGGAGGTCGCCGCCGCGTAGCCGGCGTAGAGCAGCAGCACCGTGCTCTTGCCGGAGCCTTGGGCCCGGTCAGGTGCAGCACGGACCCGGGGTCCACCGTGAGGTGCAGACCTCCGAGCACCGGCTGCTCGTCGTAGGCGAACGACACGTCCTGGAACTCGATCAACCCCGCCATGGAACTCCTCTCGTGCGACGGACGGCGACGGACACGCCCACGGCCAGCACGGTGCACGCGTAGACGAACAGGACCGCCACGCCCCAAGGACCGGACGACAGCGCGAAGAACGGGACGGAGAGCGCGAGGACGCAGACGGAGGAGATCGTGCCCTGGTTCGTCCGCCCGTCGACGCCCTGCTCGCCACCTTCCATCGCCTCGCCGATCAGGGCGGCACCCACCACGAGGACCAGCAGCAGGACGAGGGCCAGGGCCGACCAGGCGGACACGAACAGGCCGGTCCCCACCGCGAGGCACAGCCACTCCCGGCCCACCAGGGTGGGCAGCGCCCGGAGGGTGCCGAGGACCACGGAGGCCATGCTCCTCCCCGAGATCTCCCACTCGTAGCGCAGGTGGGCGACCGAGGCGCTGGGTCCCGCCACGGAGAAGAACAGACCGACGACCACGATGGCGGAGATGAACGCGTAGCCCCGGACCACCGACCACGCCACCGGGGTGATCTCGTCGCCCAGCCCACCGCCCAACCAGCACCCCGCTCCGGCGAGGCCCAGGACGGCGACCAGCCGGCCCGTGGAGCGCAGGAAGGGGAGAACTGCCGAGTGCGAAACCCTGCTGCGCGTGCGCGACGCAATGCCGGCTCCCGCGGCAACGGGAGCGGGGCGGGCCGGGCCGGCGTCGTACCCGCGACGGCGCAGTGCGGGGACGAGCGCCAGGAAACCGGCGAGCAGGAGTCCGTCCGCGGCCAGGACCGGCCACGGGTTCACCGTGAGGCCGACGGCGGGCACCGTTCCGGGGAGGACGTCGGGGCCGCCGCGGAGCCAGACCGTGACACCCCACCCGAGGCCCAGCGCCGCGGCACCTATCACGGGGTGCAGGTGCATGGGTCCGCGCCGCCGGACCGTGGGACGGGAGAGCCCCCACAGGGCGTCCACGAGGGCGACCGCCAGGAACGCACCGAGCACGAGGGCGGCGACGGCGGCGGCCTGTCCGGGCCGCAGCCCCCCGGCCGAGCCGAGGGCGGCCAGGAAGACGACGAGCACGGCGAACGTGGTCAGGGCCGGCCGGACGCACCGGACCAGCCAGACATGCAGGCGGGTGACATCGACGGCCGCCAGCAGCACGCGCTCCGGGGGCGCCGACACCGCCGTGCGCCGCTCCGACACGCTGTTGCGCAGCACGAGCAGCCCGCCCGCGGCAAGGCCGATCAGCGAGGCGGCCGACGCCACGTCAGCCGCGGATCCACCGGTCGCCGCCCACAGGCCACCCGCCAGCCATCCGGCACCCACTGCGAGGACGACACCGCCCGTGTACAGACTCCACCGGAGGAGGCGCCAGACACCGAATCCCACCCACTGCCTGAGCGGGGCGTGCTCGGAACGCCCGACCAGGGTCGCGTACGCCAGCGCGACGCGGGCGTCGGCCGCGACGGCGGAGGACAGTGCCGGCACCGCTCAGCGCGACCAGAGCTTGACGGCGCTGACCGAGCAGAGGACGCCGAAGAGGGCCCAGACCGCACCGATCACCACCAGGCCGGTCTCGTCCCGCGACAGGCCGATCCCGGCCAGGACGATTCCGGCCACGATGGACAGGAGGACGATCGCGGAGAAACCGATGCGAATCATGGTTGACCTTCTTTCAGATGTTGACATCACGTGTCCGGAAACTTCTGGTTCCTATCATCGCCACGCCGAGCGCGAACGCCGCGAAGTACAGGACCGTGGCGTCCAGGCCGGTGTCCTGGACGAGCACGAGGGGTGCCTCGACGGCCAGCGGTGTGCGGAGCAGCTCAGCGCCCTGGAAGGGGTTCACGGCGGGCAGCCAGCCGGGTGCCCCGGTGGAGGCCGCGAAGGCCCGGACGAGCTGGCCGAGCAGCACCGGGAGGGACAGGACGGTCAGGACCGTCCAGGACGATCCCCGGAGGAGGAGCGCGACGCCCATCCCGTACCCGATCCACAGCAGGGCGTTGACGGCGTTGGAGAGCACCACCACCACCAGGGCACCCGGCGAGCCGAAGACGTCCGTGCCGCTGACCACTCCGACGAGCGGCAGGCACGCCGCAACGGCCACCGACTGCACCGCCAGGGCGCAGAGAGCGGCCACCAGGGCCTTGACCGCGAGCCACCGCCCACGTCGCTGATCGGCGACGAGCAGTTGCGCAGCGCGCCCGCTGCCGAGCTCCGTGGACACGGCCAGGGCTCCGTGCAGCGCCGCGTACAGGTGGACGACGGAGCCCTTGCCGAGGGCCAGCTGCACGGCCTCGGCGGTGCCGCCCGCGCCGCCGGCGGGTGCCAGCTGACGCAGCAGCACCAGGTAGCTGAGGCAGCCCAGCACGGAGACGAGGACGGCGAGCGCGAGGATGGCTCGGTGCACCGGCGAGAGGCCGACGCGGAGGAACTCGTAGCGCACCATGGCCCCGGGGGTCATCTGGACCCCTCCGGCTCCGGGGTCCCCACGCCGACCAGGTCGACGAACGCGTCCTGCAGGGACAGGTCGCGGCGGCGGAGCTCCAGGACGGCCACGCCCGCCCGGCTCAGGAAGTGCCCGATCTGGTCGGTGGACTCGGCCGCGACCACGATCCCCCGAGGCTCGGCACGTGCCTCGTGGCCGGCGTCGGACAGCCTGGCCAGCGCGTGCTCGTCGTCGGACGTGCGCACGAAGAGCTCGGCCGCCCCGGCGGCGCGGAGCATCTGCGCCTTGGTGCCCGCGAACAGGGTGCCCCCTCCGCGCAGGATCGTCACGTCGTCGACGACGTCCTCGAAGCCGTCCAGCGTGTGCGACGTCACCAGGACGTACGCGCCGTCCCCGGCAAGTCGCCGGATCTCCTCGACCGCCCACAGCTTCGTGAAGACGTCCAGGCCGTTGAACGGCTCGTCCAGGAGGTAGACGTCCGCGTCGGTGGCCAGCGCCAGGCACAGTGAGAGGTACTGCCGCTGGCCGAAGGACAGGGCGCCGACCCGTTTCCTCCAGAAGGAGCCGATCGTCCCGAAGGAGAGGACCTTCCGCCGGACGGCCTCGGGCCGCGGGCGGGAGGCGGCGTACAGGCGGACGACGTCGGAGACCCGGGCCCCGCGCTCCGCCCCGAGACGGTCGAGACAGGCCGCGAGCCGGAGCCCCTCCTCGCGCCGCCGGTCCAGCGGGGAGCCGGAGAGGAGGATCTCCCCCGAGTCCGTGCTGCACAGCCCGAGCAGCGCCCGCACCGTCGTCGTCTTGCCCGATCCGTTGGGGCCCAGCAGCGCGTGCACGCGCCCGGGGCGGACCGAGACGCTGATCCCGGAGACGACGGTCGTCCCGCGCACCGTCTTCGAGACGGCGCGCACCGTCAGGTCCACGGTCACGGGATCCAGTTCCAGCTCGCGAGGGCAGACAGCAGGAAGGCGCTCACGACGGCGATGGTCCTGGACCGCGGCGTCGCCCGGCGCAGCGGCTCGGACAGCACGAGGACTCCGCAACCGGAGGCGATCAGCGCGCACCCGAGGTGGGTCAGGGGGT
>JASKZT010000076.1 GCA_030145965.1 Ornithinimicrobium sp. | reverse complement strand
CACCGCACCCGGGGTGTCCCCGTGGACGCAGATCGAGCGCGCGTCGAGCACGAGCTCCCCGCCCTCGGCGTGGGTGATCGGCTCGCCCTTGGCCATCGCGACGCAGCGCTCGGCGATGGTGCCGGCGTCGTGCAGCACCGCACCCTTCTCGCGCCGGGAGACGAGCGCCCCCTCGGGGGTGTAGGCGCGGTCGGCGAAGGCCTCGCCCACGGGCGTGAGCCCGGCCTCCTGGGCGGACCGCAGCCACACCGAGCCGGGCAGGCCCAGGACGGGAAGGCCCGGGCGGAACTCCGCGAGCGCCTCGGCGACCGCGCCCGCCTGCTGGGGGTGCTGGGCGATCGTGTTGTACAGCGCGCCGTGCGGCTTGCAGTAGGCCACGGTGGTGCCCGCCCGCTGCGCGAAGGTCTCCAGCGCCCCGACCTGGTAGAGCACCTCGTCACGCAGGGCGGCGGGCTCCATGTCGATGAAGCGCCGGCCGAAGCCGTGCAGGTCCCGGTAGGCGACGTGCGCCCCGATCGCGACGCCGCGGTCGGCCGCCGCCTGGCAGACGGAGCGCATGATCGAGGGGTCGCCGGCGTGGAAGCCGCACGCGACGTTGGCGCTGCTGACGACGTCCAGCAGGGCGAGGTCGTCGCCCATCGACCAGTTGCCCAGTCCCTCGCCGAGGTCGGCGTTGAGGTCGATGCTCGGACCCGTGCCGGTGCCGGGGGTCTGCGTGCTCGTGCTCATGGGTGGCTCCTTCTCGGCGATGGGGTGCCCTCTCGATGCTACTGTCCGATGGCAGGAGGCTTCATGCGCGCGAATCCCCGTCCGTTGGAGGTGGGTCTGCGCGTGCCCCTCGGAGCACCGCTTCCCGAGCTGGCCGCCTTCGCGGCGGAGGTGGAGCGGGCGGGCCTGGACGGCATCGGCGTCCCGGACCACCACCACACCGGCCGGGACGCCTTCCTCGCCCTCGCGGCGATGGCCGCCACCACCAGCCGGGTCCGGCTCTTCCCGGCGACCTCCAACGTCGTCACCCGCCACCCCCTCGTCCTCGCGGCCCTGACCGCCTCCCTGGACGAGCTGGCTCCCGGGCGCCCGGAGCTGACCGTGGCGCCCGGCTTCCTCTCGGTGGAGAAGGCCGGGGCCAGCCGCGCCCCGAGAGCGGCCCTGGGTGAGGCGGTCCGGACGGTGCGCGGCCTGCTCCACGACGGTCATGCCGTGCACGGCGGCGCCGCGCTCCAGCTCTTCCACCACCCCCGCAGCCGGCCGGGCCTGGTGCACGTGCTGGCCTCCGGCCCGCGGCTGCTGGAGCTGGCGGGCGCGGTCGGCGACGGGGTGCTCATGCTCGTCGGGCTGCACCCCGACGGGGTCGAGGCCGCCCGCGCGCACGTGCGGGCCGGCGCCGCCGCGGCCGGGCGCCCCGACCCCTACGGCCCCGACAGCACGTTCGTGGAGACCCTCATCGTGCCGATCGGCCTGGGCTCCCGGGAGGAGGTACGGGGCTGGCCGCGGAGCTGGTTCCGCCCCGGTCAGCCCTGGCTGCACTACCCCAGCCGCTCCAACCTGCGCTGGCTGCAGGGGGCGGGCGTCGACCTGCCCGAGCTGGGCGACGGCGAGGGGGCCACCGACCCCTCGGACCTGCCCGAGGAGCTGGTCGACCGCGTCCTGGACGCCTACGGCCTCTTCGGGACCGCCGACGAGTGCGCCGAGCGGCTCCTGCGCGCGCAGGCCGAGCTCGATCTCCAGCGCGTCTTCCTCTTCCCGGCCCACGCCTGGACCGGGAGCTACGACCTGCCGCGCGACGTCGTCGACGCCTGGGCGACGACGATCGGCCCGCGGACCGCCGGGCGCCGACCCCCCGCGTGACCGACCGCACACCGCCCTCCGAGGAGATGGTCCCCATGCCCGAGCAGCCCGACCGGTGGGCACGCGCCGCGATGACGCCCGCCGAGGCCCGTGCCGCGTTCGCCGCCGGGCTCGAGGTGCCCACGACCGGATGGTGCGCCGGCTACACCCAGGCCAACATCATCAGCGTGCCCCGGGCCGCCGCCTTCGACATGCTCCTGTTCGCGACCCGCAACCCCAAGGCCTGCCCCGTCCTGGAGGTGCTGGAGGCGGGCTGGGTACGCGGCCCGGACGGGTCGCCGGTCTACGGCGACCCCGAGGCCGACATCCGGGTCGACGTGCCCCGCTACCGGGTCTGGCGGCACGGGGAGCTGGTGGAGGAGGTCCCCCACGTCCTGGACCACTGGCGCGGGGACCTCGTCACCTTCCTGCTGGGGTGCTCCTTCACCTTCGAGCACCCCATGCTGGAGGCCGGCATCCCCATGCGGCACCTGGACGCCGGGAGCAACGTGGCCATGTACCGCACGAGCACCCGGTGCGTCCCCGCCGGCGACCTGTCCGGCCCCCTCGTGGTCTCGATGAGGGCGATCCCCGCCGCCCGGGTCGCGGACGCGGTCCGCATCACGTCCCGCTACCCGGCCGTGCACGGCGCACCGGTCCACGTCGGGGACCCGGAGGCGCTGGGGATCGACGACCTGGCCGCCCCGGACTTCGGCGACCCGCCGACCATCCGCGAGGGTGACGTGCCCGTGTTCTGGGCCTGCGGGGTGACGCCCCAGGCCATGGTGCTGGAGTCCCGGCCCGAGGTCGCCATCACGCACGCCCCGGGCTTCATGCTGGTGACCGACGCCCGGGACGCCGTCTACGCCGTGCCCTGACCCCGGGGTCGCCGGGCGAGCCGGAAGAGCCGGGTCCGCACTACAGTGCAACAACTCCTACTCCTTGAGGACCACCGGAGGCGACATGGCCAGCACCACTCCCGACGACGCGGTGGGCCGACGAGCGCCGGCCTCCTCACCCACCGGCAGGGGGACCCTGGCCGGCGCCATCTTCCTCATGGCGACCTCCTCCATCGGACCGGGCTTCATCACCCAGACCACCAACTTCACGGTCCAGCTCGGCGCCGCCTTCGCCTTCGCCATCCTCGTGTCGATCCTGGTCGACATCGCCATCCAGACCAACGTGTGGCGCGTCATCGGTGTCTCGGGCATGCGCGCGCAGGAGCTGGGCAACGCCAGCCTGCCGGGGCTGGGCTACGTGATGGCCTTCCTGCTCCTCATCGGCGGCTTCGTCTTCAACATCGGCAACGTCAGCGGCGCCGGTCTCGGCATGAACATCATGACGGACCTCGACGTGCGCCTCGGCGCGGTCATCCTCGCCGCCCTGGCCGTCGGCATCTTCCTCTCCAAGCGGGCCGGGGTCGCGATGGACCGGATCGTCGTCGTCCTCGGCGCGCTGATGATCCTGCTGACCCTCTACATCGCCATCACCTCCGGTCCGCCGGTCGGGTCGGCCCTGCGCAACACGGTCCTCCCGGAGCAGATCAGCGCCCTGGCGATCACCACCCTCATCGGCGGCACGATCGGGGGCTACATCATCTACGCCGGCGTCCACCGTCTGCTGGACGCGGGGGTCCGCGGCGAGAGCCACCTCAGGGAGCTGACCAGCGCCGCCGTCACCGGCATCGTGGTCACGGGCGTCATGCGGATCATCCTGTTCCTGGCGATCCTCGGCGTCGTCAGCACCGGTGCCGCGCTCGACCCCGAGCGCCAGGCGGCCAGCGCCTTCGAGGCCGCGGCCGGCGCCGTCGGCTACCGGCTCTTCGGCGTGGTCTTCTCGGCGGCCGCCCTCACCAGCATCATCGGGGTGTCCTACACGACCGTCACCTTCCTGACGTCCAGGGAGAGGACGTCACCGCGCACGACCAACCTCATGGTCATCGGCTTCATCGCCCTGTCGACCACCCTCTTCCTCCTCATCGGGGCTCCTCCGGCCCAGCTGCTCGTCTTCGCCGGCGCCTTCAACGGCATCCTGCTGCCCGTGGGCATCGGCGTCATGCTCTGGGTGGCGTGGCGCCGCCGCGACCTGCTCCACGGCTACGTCTACCCCCGGTGGCTCGCGGCCATCGGCACGGTGGCGTGGCTGGTGACGATCTACCTGGCGGTCAACTCGGTCCGGCCCGCGCTCGAGCTGCTCACCGGCTGACGGTCGGCGACGCATGCGCATCCTGCCGAGCGGCACGCGGGGGCTCCTGCTGGAGCTGGACACCCTCGACGACGTCCTGCGACACTACGCCGCCCTGCAGGAGGCCGACCTCCCGGTCCTCGACCTGGTGCCGGCCGGACGGACGATCCTCGTCGTCGGCGACCGGGACACCGACCTGCGCGCGCTGTCCGACCGGCTGCGGCAGGTGGCCCCCGCCGAGCACGGGCACCGGTCGACCGCGTCGGTGCAGATCCCGGTCCGCTACGACGGGACCGACCTGGCCGAGGCGGCGCGGCTGCTGGGCTGCTCCCCCGAGGAGCTGGTGACCCGTCACCAGGAGGAGGAGTGGACCGTCGCCTTCTGCGGGTTCTCCCCCGGCTTCGGCTACCTGGCGGGCACCCGGTTCACGTGGGACACGCCGCGCCGGTCCAGCCCGCGGACCCGGGTGCCGGCCGGCTCCCTGGCCCTGGCCGGTGAGTTCACCGGGGTCTACCCGCGCGAGTCCCCGGGGGGATGGCAGCTCGTCGGCCACGCCCTCGTCGACGTCTTCGACCTCGACCGGGACCCGCCGGCCCTGCTCGTCCCCGGCACCGCCGTCCGCTTCGTGGAGCGGCCATGACGACGCTGACGGTCCTGGACCCGGGCGCCCTGACCACCGTGCAGGACTTCGGGCGCCCCGGGCGGGCGGCCCTGGGCATCGGCCGCTCCGGCGCGTGCGACCGCGGGGCCCACCGGCTGGCCAACGCGCTCGTCGGCAACCATCCCTCCCTCGCCACGCTGGAGGTGACGCTGGGTGGCCTGTCCCTGGTGGGCGCGGACGACCTGACGATCGCCACCGCCGGTGCCCGCTCCCCCGGCGTCCCCCACCTCGCGCCCTTCCGCCTGCCCGCCGGGAAGGTGCTCGAGCTCGGCCTGCCCGCCTCCGGCCTGCGCACCTATCTCGCCGTCCGTGGCGGCATCGCGGTCGAGCCGGTCCTGGGCAGCCGGTCCACCGACGTGCTCGCCGGCCTCGGACCACCGGTGCTCTCCACCGGTGACGTCCTGCCCGTGGGGGTCTCCTCGCGCCCGGTCCCCGGGGTCGACGTCGCCCCGGTCCCCGAGCCCGGCAACGACCTCGTGCCCGTGCCCGTGACGCCGGGGCCCCGGCGCGACTGGTTCGACGAGGACGCCTGGGACCTGCTGCGGGGCCAGACGTACGTCGTCGACAGCCAGTCCAACCGGGTCGGCGTCAGGCTGACCGGGAAGCCCCTGGGCCGGTCCCGCGAGGGTGAGCTGGTCAGCGAGGGGATGCTGCGGGGGGCGATCCAGATGCCACCCTCGGGCCTGCCGGTGCTCTTCCTGGCCGACCACCCCGTCACCGGTGGCTACCCCGTCATCGCCTACGTCGACGACGAGCACGTCGACCGCTGCGCCCAGCTGCGACCAGGCCAGCAGGTCCGCTTCACCACCGCCCGGACGACCGGCGGGTGAGGGCGCCCCGCCCGGGGACGTTCGCTGCGCCGGGCGGTCGGGAGGGTGCCACGATCGGTCGATGAGCATCCCTGGCGGCTCCACCCCCGACGACGCCCCGCAGCCGCGACCCGACGGGCCTCCCGGCGCGGAGCCGCTGGACCCGTGGGCCCAGGAGGAGGCCGCCCGCGAGGAGGAGCGGTGGGTCGCCTCCGGCGGTGGCCTCGGCCCGCTGCCGGCCCGCACCTGGACCCGCGGCCAGACCCGGGTCACCGTCGGCGGCTGCTGCCTCCCGCTGCCCTTGGGGTGCCTGACGGTGCTGGCGACCGCCGCGGCGGTGGCCGTGTCGTGGGGCCGCCGGCCCGGGGCCTGAGCCCCGGCGCCGACCTGCCCTCCACCCGCACCCGAGCCGACCCTCGGGCAGACTGGCGCCCATGACGCAGCCACCTGCCGCCCGACCTGCGCACGAGCGCCCCGACGTCGCGGTGGTCGGCGCGGGCGCCGTCGGCGCGACCATCGCCTACACCGCCCTGGTGCGGGGCAGCGCCCGCCGCGTCGTGCTCCACGACATCGACCGCGCCAAGCTCGAGGCGGAGGTGCTCGACATCAGCCACGGGCTCTCCTTCACGCCGATGGGCTCGATCGAGGGCAGCGACGACGTGGAGGTGTGCCGCGGCGCGCGGGTCGTCGTCGTCACCGCCGGGGCGAAGCAGAAGCCCGGCCAGAGCCGGATGGAGCTGGCCGAGAGCACGGTCGGGCTCGTGCGCGGCCTCCTGCCGCGCCTCGTCGAGGTCGCGCCGGAGGCGACCTACGTCATGGTCACGAACCCGGTCGACGTGGTGACGACCGCCGCGCTGCGGATCACCGGCCTGCCACCCCAGCAGCTCTTCGGCTCCGGCACCGTCCTGGACTCCTCGCGGCTGCGGCACGCGATCGCCCGCCGGGTCGGCGTCGCCGTGGCCAACGTCCACGCCTACGTCGTGGGCGAGCACGGCGACACCGAGTTCCCCCTCTGGAGCTCGGCCAGCCTCGGCGGCGTACCCCTGCGGGAGTGGTCGCGCAGCCACGGCGGCGCCCTCGGCGAGGAGGAGCTGGCGCAGATCGCCGACGAGGTCGTGCACGCCGCCTACCGGATCATCGAGGGCAAGGGGGCGACCAACTACGCGGTCGCCCTCGCCTGCTGCCAGATCGTGGAGTCGGTGCTGCGCGACGAGCGGCGGGTGCTGCCCGTCTCCACGCTGCTCGAGGGCGACTACGGCATCGAGGGCGTGTGCCTGTCGGTCCCGACGCTGGTCGGCGCGGGGGGCGCGCTGGAGAGGCTGCACGTGCCGATGTCGCCGCAGGAGGAGGAGCTCCTGCGCCGCAGCGCCGCCTCCATCCGGGCGACGGCGCAGCGCGTCGG
>JASKZT010000058.1 GCA_030145965.1 Ornithinimicrobium sp. | reverse complement strand
CGTGGTGAGGACGAAGAACGGGATCAGCCAGTCGAGCTGGTTCACCCCGCCCTCCCGCCAGGCCAGGAACGCGACCAGCGGGAACATCTGCAAGGAGATCCACGGGTACACCTCACGCCAGCCGAGCAGGAAGGTCATCCCCAGCTTCTGACGCAGCGTGAGGGCGTCCGAGCGCCACGCCCGCGGCATGTGCTTCATCGAGACCTGGAACCACCCCTGCGCCCAGCGCATCCGCTGGTTCCACAGCGCTGTCAGGGTCGTGGGTGCCAGCTCGCGGGAGATGAGCCCGGGGTCGGAGGCGATCTTGCCCCCGGACTCCACGACCCGAAGGCTCGAGTCGATGTCCTCGGTCAGCATGAAGCCGTGCATGCGGATGCGGCGCAGCAGGTCGGTGCGCCAGTAGCCGTTCGACCCCCCGAAGATGCCGAACCGGTGCAGGCGGGCGCGCCCCGGGTGGCTCACGGCGTAGATGGACTCGAACTCCACGGCGTTGGTGCGGGCGACCCAGGACGCGTCACCGTTGCGGATCAGGCAGTGTCCCTGCACGACGTCGTAGCCGGAGGACAGCCAGCGCCACGCCCGCCGGAACGAGGTCACGTCAGGGTGGTGGTCGGCGTCGAACACCCCGACGAACTCCCCGGTCGTCATGGCCAGCGCGGCGTTCACGTTCTGCGCCTTGCTGGTCGAGCCCTCGACCTTGAAGGGCACGAGGCGCGGGTCCCGCGCGGCGATCTCTCGCAGCGTCGCCTCGACCGGCAGCGGCTTGGGGGTGTTGTACGCCACCACGATCTGCAGGTCCGCAGGATAGTCCTGGCGCAGGAACGCCTCGGCCGTCTCCACGATCGTGACCGCCTCGTTCGGCAGGTAGGCGGCGATGACGGCGGAAGCGGCAGGGTACGGCGCGCCCGGCTCGTGCGGAGGCTGCTTGGGCTTGAGAGCGAGGAAGCCCTCGGCCCAGATGGCTGCGGCGGTGGTCAGCAGGGCCGCGACGAGTATGACGTACATCACACCCCCGACGTCGACACCGGCCAGATATAGCCCGGTGTAGAGGAAGAACGGCGCCACGACGCCGAGCAGCACGGTCAGCAGCACCTGCACAGGGGTGCGTAGCCTGGCCCGCAGCGCCGCTCCCCTCTTGCGTCGGTCAGCGGATTCCTGCGGCGGCTTCGGCAGCAGGTCTTCGGTCCACCGGACCGGCTGCAGGTCCAGGTGCATGCCTGCGGCGTCAGCAGCCGACAGCGACCGCTGGTAGAGGTCCTCCGGGGAGGCACCGTCCCCGCCCGCCTCGAGACCGACCCACCCGACGACCGGGGTGATCTGCACCCGCTCACCGACGACCGCCAGCCGTTGACCGGCGAGGTCCTCGGCAAGGTCGCGCAGGCGCGCCTGGGCACCGTCCTGACCCTCCTCGGACAGCAGCATCAAGAACCTGCCCGCCTCGTCCTGCCCGACCCGGTCAAGCGGTGTCGTGGCCTTCAGCACGGCATCGGCGACCTGCATGGTCAGCTCATCCTCGGCACGGGGGCCGAACCGTTCGCGGAGCATCGACCGCTCGGGGACGTCGAGCACCGCGAGAGCCGCTGGACGGCCCGTGCGGCGGACGCGCTCGACCTCGCGGCCGACCTCCTCCTCCAGGGCATGCCTACCGAGCAGGCCTGCGCGGACGTCGCGCACGAGAGCGTCGACGGCCGCCGGAGGACGGTCCAGCTTCGCGGTCACCCGCGCGATCAGCTCGTCCAGGGAGAAGGGCTTGCGGACGTAGTCGTCGGCTCCCAGCCGCAGTCCCCGGGCGACGTCCTCGGCCTGGCCGAGGGAGGTGAGGAAGATCAGCGGCACGTGGCGGGTCAAGGCGTTGGCCCGCAGCCGGCTGACGAGCGTGAATCCGTCCATCCGCGGCATGTTGACGTCGGAGACCACCAGGTCCGGGACCATCTGGGCCAACCGGTCCTCGGCCTCGTACCCGTCGCCGGCGGTGACGACGGTCATGCCCTGGCTCTCGAGGCCGAGCCGCACCAGTTCCACGACCATCTCATCGTCGTCGACCACGAGGACCTGCCTGCCCTCGTACGGGGCTCGCGGGGCGTGCTCTTGCTTCAGGGCCGTCAACGGTCCCACCCCAGCAGCTGCCCCAGCTCAGACGCCAGGGTGATCGGGTCGAACGGCTTGCTGAGCACTCCGACGACCGCCAGCTGGCGAAGCTCGCTCACCTCGCTCTCCAGCACGGAGGCGGTGAGGAAGACCGTGGGCGGGACCTCGCCTCCGCCGGCATGCATCTGGCGCAGCGTCGCCGGCCCGTCCAGCCCGGGCATCTGGACGTCCATCACCACTGCGTCCGGGCGCTCTTCGACCACCAGGGCCAGCGCCTCCTCCCCCGACGACGCGAGCACGACCTGGTGGCCGCCGACGAGCTCCAGGCTCATCCTCGCCAGTTCACGCAGATCCGGTTCGTCGTCGACCACGAGAATCTTCCTGGTCATGCTCGTTCTCCTTCTTCCTAGCGGCGTCACGGGCCGCTACGGCGGGGAGGGCGATGGTGAAGATGCTGCCCTCGCCCAGGTGGCTGTCGACGTGGATCCGTCCCCCACTGCGCTCGACGATCGCCTTCGTGATCGCAAGCCCCAACCCGGTCCCCCGCACGTGCGTCCCGACGTTGGCCTGGCGGAAGCGCTCGAAGATCAGCTGCAGGTCAGTGGGCGGGATGCCGGGTCCGGTGTCCGCGACCTCCAGCCGCACCTGCCCTTCCTCCCGGGTGACCCCTACTCGCACACGGCCTCCCTCGGGCGTGAACTTCAGGGCGTTTCCCACCAGATTGGTGAGGGCCTGCGCCATACGCCTCGAGTCGACCTCGATGAGGGCACCCGGCTCACCAGGGTGCAGCACGAGGTCCACGTTCTCCAGAGAGGCGGTGCCCTGCAACTGTTCGATGACGCCGGAGGCCAGCTCGGTAGCGTCCACCACGACGACGTGAAGGGGCATCCTGCCCGCGTCGAGCCGGTTGATGTCGAGGATGTCGTCGACGAGCGCACCGAGGCGCTGCACGTTCCTCAGCGCCATGTCGACCAGCGGCCGCTGTCCGGCGTCCATGGGCGCCGCCGCTTCTGCGTGAAGAAGTCGAAGGCTGCCCATGATCGACGTCAACGGCGTCCGCAGCTCGTGCGAGACCACAGAGACGAAGTCGTCCTTGAGCCGCTCCACCTCGCGCCGCTCGGAGATGTCGCGGAACACCGTGACCGCCCCGCCCCCGCCCGAGCAATCCAGCGGCGTGACCGTTATCTCGATCGGCAACGACTCCCCGCTACGCCGCCAGTACAGGTCCTCATGCGGCGGCAACGACTGGCCCGCACCGATCGCCCGGTGACTAGGGCACTCCTCGACCGGGAACGGAGTGCCATCGGGCCGCGAGTGATGGGCCACCTCATGCAACGTGCGCCCCACCATCACCTCCGGCTCCGAGCCGAGCATGAGCTGGGCCGCTCGGTTGACAAGGATGATCCGACCATCCGATCCGCTGGCCACGATCCCGTCGCCGGCACTCTCGAGGACGGCCCGCGTCAGAGCGCCGCTCTCCTGCGCCTCCTGCGCCAAGGCATTGAGCGCGTCATTGTTCAGCTCCGCCTCGGCCCATGCCGCCAGCTCCCTGAGCACCTCGACCTCGTCGTCGCTGAGCTTCCGAGGACGGGTGTCCATCACGCACAGCGTCCCTACCTTCCACCCCGCGACGGACAGCGGCTCCGCGGCATAGAACCGGGCACCGGGCTGGTCGACGACGAACCGGTTGCTCACGAAGCGGTCGTCCACAGACAGGTCCGCGACCTGGAACGTGACCCCTTCCTCGACGGCGAACCTGCAGATGCTGTCTGCTATCGGCGTGACATCGGCGTCGATCCCGTGGCTGGCACACGTCCACTGCTGCTCGCCGACGAGGTTGATCATCGCCATCGGCACACCCACGATCTTTGCCGCCAGGCGAGCGATGCGGTCGAAGCGCTCCTCCCGGGCGGCATTCACCAGACCCGTGCTCCGAAGGACGTCACCGCGCTGCCGGGCTACGTCTACGGCAGCCGTAAGAGACATGGCGAGACCATACCGTGCACAGGAGGGCACGGCGGAGACGAACACGATGCCGCGGTGTGGACGAGCGCGACCCTCCTGGCGTGCTCACCGTGCCTGTAGGTTCGTCACCCGTGCGGGTCCGATCTCATGGTGCAGGACTGACGTGTCGGCGTGCCGCGAAGGCGGGCCCCGATCGGGCGGTCCCGAGAGGCAGAGGTGGCGACACGGCGTCAGGAAGCAAGTACGGGCCTGCCTGGCGGACTCATCAGACCTGTCACCGTCAGGAGGTGCAGCGCCTCACGCAGGCTAGTGGCGTGATCCCGCCACCTGGGGCCTGGCGGCCCGCGGCGCACTCGTTCTGCCGCTGATGCCCATCCGGGTCCTGCGGTGACGACGTGGGGGGTGTGCTCGACGGCGTTCAGGTGTTCCCAGGTGGAATCAAGGTGCGGGCGGGTCAGGGAAGCCCACAGAAGCAGATGGTGGGGCCGGTGGCGGGTGATGGCGGTGGCCAGGACGCGGGCCGGAACATCTGCACCGAGAGCGATACAACGCACCCCGCATTGAGCCAACCGTGCTTCCAC
>JASKZT010000055.1 GCA_030145965.1 Ornithinimicrobium sp. | reverse complement strand
AGTACGGCGACGGGTCCGCGCTCGAGGACATCCGCGGGATCGAGGCCCTGGGCGAGGACGAGCGGCGGGAGCCCGCGTGACCGAGGGGCCGGGCATCGGACCGAGCGCGCGGTGGGCCCCGGGCCGGGAGGTCAGGAACCTGCGCGGACCCGGGCGAGGGCGTCGACGGCGCGGATGAAGCCCAGGTGGCTGAAGGCCTGGGGGAAGTTCCCCGCCAGCCGTCCGCTGACGGGGTCGTACTCCTCGCCGAACAGGCCCAGGTCGTTGGCGTAGCCCGTGAGCCGGTCCAGCAGGGCGCCGGCTTCCTCGGTGCGGCCGCTGCAGGCGTACTGCGCCACGGGTCCGTCGAACCCGTGCTCCTCGATCCCAGCGTCGCGCAGGGCGGCCAGGGCGAGCATGACCTCCCCCACGACGTCGGCCTGGTACTGGCCCACGGCCCCGTTGCCGACCCGCACCGGGGTGGAGCCCTCGTAGCCGGCGAGGTGGCCGAGATCGGACTCGTCGAGCTGGCGCTCCCCGGCCACTCCGTACATGATCTGCAGGTCGTCGGGGTGCCCGGCCACGGCCCGCAGCAGCCAGTCGCGCCACAGCAGGGCCCCGTCGGTGAAGTCGTGGGCGACGAGCGTCTCGGTGGTCAGGGCGGCGTCCCGCAGCCACGTGTACCGGTAGTCCCAGTTGCGCACCCCGCCGAACTCCTCGGGCAGGGAGGTCGTGGGCGCGGCCACGATGCCTCCGGTGTCGCTGTTGGTCAGCGCCCGCAGCGCCAGCAGCGAGCGCAGCACGGTCCGGCCGTGCTCCTGCTCCGCGTCCACGCGGGCGGACCACTGCCTCCAGTACTCCAGGGTGCGGTCGAGGGCTTTCTGCGGGTCCTCCGGGGTGGGCGGGTACTGGTGGGACAGGTGCCTCGTCAGCACCCAGTCCAGCGATTCGCCCGCGGACAGCGGGAACACCCCGCTGAGCCGGTCGGCGACCGCCCCCTGGTAGTCGTCGGGGTGCCCCTTCGGGGAGGCCTCGTGGCGCTCCTCCATCCCGGCCTGCGGCTTGTCCTGCTGCGCGTCGTGGGGGTGCAGCAGCGGGCCGGCCAGCAGCAGCCCGTCCGGGCCCGCCACCGACAGCAGCCCGTGGCGGGCGGTCCCCTCCGGCTCGACGCGCCGGGTCCAGGGCTTGGCCCGGTTGTGGTCGAAGCGGATCCGCAGGTCGTGCTCGACCTCCACCTGCCCCTGGGTGCACTCGACCCGCCGGATCAGATCGGCCTGGTCGCTGCCCGGGGGCAGGAAGTCGGTCACCACGAGCGTGCCGGTGGGGATGCGCCAGGTCGTCTCGAGCACGAACGTGCGCGGCAGGTACCGGCGGTGCGCGACCTCGCCGTCCACGGCGGAGATCCTCCACCGGCCGTCCTCCGGGGTGCCGAGCAGGGCGGCGAACACCGACGGGGAGTCGAAGCGCGGGAAGTACAGCCAGTCGACGCTGCCGTCCCGCGACACCAGCGGGCCGGTGCGCAGGTCCGACAGCAGGGCGTAGTCCTCCAGCGGTGTGGATGCGTGCTCGGCGGCCCGGTCTCCCATGGCCCCATCCAACCAGTCGTGCCCCGCGACACCCGGAGCCGGGCGGCGTAGCGTGCAGGCATGGAGACGGACAACGGCCGGGAGAACATCGGAGCACTCGTCGTCCTCGGCGCCACCGGCGACCTCACCTCCCGGCTGCTGCTGCCGGGACTGGGCCGGCTGCTCACCGAGCAGCCCGACCGCCGCATCACACTCATCGGGGCGGACCTGCCCGCCCTGGACGACGACCGGTGGACCCGCACCGTCCGGGAGGCCTTCGACACCGTCGAGGCCACCGGCGCGGCCGTGGAGCACGCCCTCGCGCACACCGGCTACCTCGTCACCGACGCGAGCTCCCCCGAGGACCTGTGGCGGCTGCTCGGGGCGGCCGACGGGATCCCCGCCCTGCACTTCGCCCTGCCCCCGGCCGTGACCGCGCGGGCCGTGCACGCCCTGCACCAGCTGCCGCTGCCCGAGGGCACCATGCTGGCCCTGGAGAAGCCCTTCGGTGTGGACCGTGAGAGTGCTGCGCAGCTCAACCGGCGGATCACCGCCCTGGTGCCGGAGGACCAGATCTTCCGGGTCGACCACTTCCTCGGCAAGTCCACCGTGCTCAACGTGCTGGGACTGCGCTTCACCAACCGCTTGTTCGAGCCGCTGTGGAACCGGGACCACATCGAGTCCGTGGAGATCGTCTACGACGAGGAGCTGGGTCTGGAGAACCGCGCCGGCTACTACGACCGCGCGGGGGCGCTGGTGGACATGATCCAGTCCCACCTGCTGCAGGTCATGGCGCTGGTCGCCATGGACGCCCCGGTCTCGATCGAGGCCGCCGACCTGCGGGCCGTCAAGGCGGAGGCCCTGCGGGCCGTGCGCCCCTGGGCCGGCGACCCCGTCCGCGCCGGCCGGCGCGCCCGCTACACCGCCGGCACCGTCGACGGACGCCGCATGCCCTCCTACGCCGACGAGGACGGGGTGGACCCGGCGCGCGGGACCGAGACCCTGGCCGAGGTGACCCTGGAGGCGGCGACCTGGCGGTGGGCCGGGGTCCCCTTCGTCCTGCGCTCCGGAAAGGCCCTCGACCGGGCACGGCGGGAGGTCGCCATCACCTTCCGCGACGTGCCCCACGTGCCCGCCGGCCTGGACGGACGGATCGAGCCCACCGTGCTGCGCCTGTGCCTGGGGCCCGACGGCATGGTCTTGGAGCTCAACGTCAACGGCCCCGGCGACCCGTTCGTGGCCGACCGCGCCCGGTGGAAGACCCGGTTCGGCGCCGGCCGGCTCAACCCGTACGGGGAGGTCCTCCACGGCGTCCTCGGGCGCGACCCCACCCTGTCCATCCGCGCCGAGGGGGCCGAGCACGCCTGGCGGGTGGTCGACGAGATCCGCGCCGCCTGGCGCACCGGCCGGGTCCCGCTGGAGGAGTACCCCGCGGGCTCGGCGGGCCCCCCGACGTGGCGCTCCACCCATCCCCGGGACTGAGTCCCCGGCGCCCGTGCCACCGGCCGCGGCCGGCGGCACGGCCCCGGCCCACGCTCCGCGCGTTGCCTGCGCCCCGGGGGTGGCAGGAGGCGACGGACCGTGAGACCGTGTGGAGCACCCGGGGGCGGGCAGGCCCGCGACGGCTGCACCCGGTGGAGGAGGAGGAGCGCCCCGGCGCGGCCCCCTCCGCGGTGAGGCCGGCCCAGCCGATGCCCGTTCGGACGCGCACGACGGACGAGGGAGCGCACCATGCAGATGGGGCTCGTAGGACTGGGCAAGATGGGCGGCAACATGCGCGAGCGGCTGCGCCAGGCCGGGCACACGGTGATCGGCTTCGACACCGACCCCGAACTCTCCGACGCCGCCAGCCTCACCGGCATGGTGGAGCAGATCGACAGCACGCCCCGGGTCGTGTGGATCATGGTGCCGGACACGGTGGTGGACACCGTGATCGACGAGCTGGCCGGTGTGCTGGGCGAGGGCGACGTGCTC
>JASKZT010000046.1 GCA_030145965.1 Ornithinimicrobium sp. | reverse complement strand
ACCGTCGGTAGGGCTTGTCGAGGGATTCGTCACAGTCCCGGGAACGGATTGGACTGTGACCTAGATCACGCTAAGGGAGGGTCGGCGATGCCGCGCGCTCACCTGCGACACGACCGGAGTCAGCCGGGACGCGCACGGGTTCCGCGCACGGGATAGGCCCCTGGCTGCGTGTCCGCAGTCAGGGGCCTCGTGGGTGGACGTGGAGGGACTCGAACCCCCGACCTCTCGCGTGTGAAGCGAACGCTCTAACCAGCTGAGCTACACGTCCGGACCCGCCCGTCGTGGGCGCGAGGACATACTCTAGCGGCCTGCGCGCGGGGGGAGAAATCCGGTCCTCACGGGTCGATGTCGGCCGCGGCGCGTCGGGTGAAGACGTCCTGGGCGACCTGCGCGACGGGCCCCGGGCCGTCCCCCAGGACCCGCGCGGTCACGGGTGGCGCGGGCAGCCTCAGGCCTCCGACGGTGGTCGCCGGCCCGGTCACCTCCAGCCGCGTCACCGCGCAGACGTCGCGGGTGCTGGAGGTGATCCACACCTCGTCGGCGTCGTCGAGGATGGTCATCGGCAGCCGGTCCTCGAGGACGTCGAGGCCTTCCTCGCGCAGCCACTCGACCGTCAGCTCGCGGGTCACGCCGGCCAGGGCCCCGGCCTCCAGCGAGGGGGTGAGCACGACGCCGCCGACGACGACGAAGACGTTGGACCCCGTGCCCTCGCACAGCTCCCCGGCGGTGTTGGGCAGAAGCGCCTCGGTGGCGCCGACCCGACGGGCCGCGGCGAGCGCGACGACGTTGTCGGCGTAGGACGTGGTCTTCAGCCCTGCGAGGGCGCCGACCTCGTTGCGCGCCCACGGCACGACCGCGACGCTCGTGCTCCGCGGGGGGCGCGGCACCTCGGCCGCCGTGACGAGGTAGGTCGCCGACCCCGGCGCGCGCTCGCTGCCGAGGGGCCCGGGCCCGGCCGTGACGGTCCAGCGCAGCCGGCCGAAGGGCATCGGGCCCTGGGCGAGCACCGCGTCGATGCCCTCCTGCACCCGGGCACGGTCCGGCGCGGGCAGTCCCAGACCGGCCAGGGAGCGCTCCATCCGCTCGTGGTGGCGGCTCGCGGCGAAGAGCCGGCCGTCCACGACCTTGCCCGTCTCGAAGACCCCGTCGCCGACGGTGACGCCGTGGTCGAGGGCGCTCAGCGACGGCTCGTCCCCGACCAGTCGGCCGTCCACCCACACCCGCACCTGCGCAGCACCCTGACCCATGCGGCCAACTCTGCCATCCACCGCCGACGGTCCGGACCGGGGGACGGTGACGCGGAGCGGGCGAGGGCCGGTGGCTAGGGTGAGGACGTGGCGACCACGCTCTACCTGTCCTCGGCCGAGACCCAGTCCGGCAAGTCCGCCCTCGCGGTGGGGCTGCTGGCCGAGCTGTGCGCACGAGGGGGACGGGTCGGGATCTTCCGCCCCGTCGTCCTCGACACGGCCTCGGACCGGCTGCTGGAGCTCCTGCACCCGATGTCGACCTCACCGCTGGGCACCGCCGAGGCGGTCGGGGTCACCTACGACGACGTGCACGAGCGTCACGACGAGGCCGTGGGGACGGCGGTCGAGCGGTTCCACGCCTACGCCGCGCAGCACGACACCGTCCTCGTCGTCGGCTCGGACTTCACCGGGGTGCCCGCGCCCACCGAGTTCTCGGTCAACGCCTCCCTCGCCGCCCACCTCGGCTCGCCCATGGTGCTCGTCGTCCCGTGCCTGGACCGCTCCGCCGACGAGGCGGCCAGCGCCGCCCAGGTGGTGCTGCACGAGGCCCGCAGCCGGCACGCCCAGGTCGCGGCGGTCATCGCCAACCGGGTCCCGGCCGACGGGCTCGAGGAGGTCCGCGCCCGGGTCGCCGCGCGCGTCGCCGTCGACCCGCCCGGCGGGGACCCGTCCGCGCCGCAGGTCTTCACCGTCCCCGGCGACGCGGTGCTCGCCTCCCCCACCGTCCGCGAGCTCATGGAGGCCGTCGGCGGGAGTCTGATCCTGGGCCAGGAGGCGCTCCTCGACCGGGAGGTGTCGGGCAGCGTCATCGCGGGGATGACGATGCCGCACGTGCTCGACCGGCTCCACGAGGGTTGCGTGCTCATCTGCCCCGGTGACCGCGAGGAGGTGCTGCTGGCCACCATCCTGGCCCACCGCTCCTCCACCTTCCCCTCCCTGGCCGGCGTCGTCCTGAACGGCGGCTTCCTGCCCACGCCCCAGGTCGCCCGGCTCATGGAGGGTGTCGCCGTGGAGCTGCCGATCGTGGCGGCCGACACCGGCACGATGACCACCGCCACCGCCGTCGCCGGGGTGCGCGCCCAGATCAGCGCGCGGTCGCCGCGCAAGGTCGAGCGGGCCCGCGCCCTCGTGCACGAGCCCGTGGACGTCGAGGCCCTCCTCCCGGGCGGGACGACGACCTCTCGCTCCCGCTCGGGCGCCCCGCGCGTCGTCACGCCGCTGATGTTCGAGCACGAGCTCACGGCCCGGGCCCGGGCCGCCGGCGCCCACGTGGTCCTGCCCGAGGGCGCGGAGGACCGCATCCTGCGTGCCGCCGACACGCTGCTGGCCCGTCGCGTCGCCCGTCTCACCCTGCTCGGGCGCGAGGACGAGGTCCGCGGCCGGGCCGCAGCCCTGGGGCTGCAGGTCGACGAGGCGCAGGTCCTCGACCCGGCGACCTCCGACCTGCGCGAGCCCTTCGCCGAGGAGTACGCCCGCCTGCGCGCCCACCGGGGCGTCACCCCCGAGCAGGCCTTCGACACCGTCGCCGACGGCGCCTACTTCGGCACGATGATGGTCCACGGCGGGCAGGCCGACGGCATGGTGTCCGGGTCGGTGACGACGACGGCCCACACCATCCGCCCCGCGCTGGAGGTCGTCCGGACCGCACCGGGCGTCTCCGTCGTCTCGAGCGTCTTCTTCATGTGCCTGGCCGACCGGGTGCTCGTCTACGGCGACTGCGCGATCAACCCCGACCCCACCGCCGAGCAACTCGCGGACATCGCGGTCTCCTCCGCGCGCACGGCTGAGCAGTTCGGCGTCCAGGCCCGTGTCGCCATGCTCTCCTACTCCACCGGCGGCTCGGGCTCGGGCGCCGACGTGGAGAAGGTGCGCGAGGCCACCGCGCTCGTCCGTGAGCGTGCACCGGGGCTGCTCGTCGAGGGGCCTTTGCAGTACGACGCCGCCGTCGACCCGGGCGTCGCCGCCACGAAGATGAAGGACTCCCCCGTCGCCGG
>JASKZT010000039.1 GCA_030145965.1 Ornithinimicrobium sp. | reverse complement strand
GCGGCGTCGCGCTCGTAGGTGCCCGTGAACCCGTCGAGGTCGACCGGCGCGCCCGTCGGCCCGAGGCGGGCCGGCAGCTCCACGCCCGCGAGCGCGGGGAAGATCTCCCCGTACAGGGAGCGGAAGAGGTCCGGGGTGCTACCGCCGTTGGTGAGCAGGGCGACCACGAGCCCCTCCCGCGGCAGGACGCGCAGGAAGGCGGACTGGCCGATGGTGTTGCCGTCGTGACCGAACAACCGCTCCCCCGACCAGCCGAAGCGGATCCACCCCAGGCCCCAGGAGTCGCCGAGGTCGTGGCGCCCGGGCAGGGTCACCTGCTCGGTCTGCATGGCCTCCACCGACTTCGTGCTGAGCACCGGCGTGCCGTCGGCCGCGTGCCCGCCCCGCAGGTGCATGGCCGCGAACGCCAGGACGTCGCGGACGCTGGCCGAGACCAGGCCGGCGGGGCCCGAGCTGCGCGGGATGCCCCACTGCGGGGCGGTGCGCAGCTCGCCGTCGTCGCCGCGGACGTGCCCGACGGCGGCGTCGAAGAGCAGCGCCTCCTCGGGCAGGGTGCCGGTGCGGGCCAGGCCCAGCGGTCGGACGAGCCGCTCGCGCAGCACGTCGTCCCACACCTGCCCGGTCACCCGCTCGACGATGCGACCGAGGAGGTTGAAGCCGGAGTTGCAGTAGGAGAACGTCTCGCCCAGCGGGTGCAGCTGACGGGCGTGCGCGAGCAGCTCGACGTAGCGCTCCAGGCAGTCGTCGCCGCGGCCGGTGTCGGTGAAGATGTCGCCGTCGACGCCGCTCGTGTGGGTGAGCAGGTGGCGGACCGTCAGCCGCGCCGCCACCGACTCGTCCTGCAGCCTCAGCTCCGGCAGGACGTCGCGGACCGGGGCGTCGAGGTCGAGGCGGCCCTCGTCCACCAGCTGCATGACCAGGGTGGTCGTCCACACCTTGGTCACCGAGCCGATCTGGAAGACCGAGTCGGGGGCGACCGGGTGTCCCGTCGTGCGGCTGAGCACGCCCGCCCCGAGGGTGAGCACCTCGTCCGAGCCGTCGGGGGCGGCGCCCAGACGCAGGATGCCGAGGGTGGCCCCCGGCACGCCGTGCTGCTCGACGAGCTCGGCCAGGCGCCGCTGCCACCGGGCGCTCTCCAGGGCCGGGCGCGGCGCCGGCCGTGACCCCGGGCCGGCGTGACGGTGCACCCAGTCGACGATCCGCGCGTTCCAGTCGGCGCGGTGCGAGGGGCGCCCGTCGAGGATGAAGAGGTGGGAGGCGCCGGGGTAGAGGACGAGCTGGGAGGGCACGCCACGGGTGCGCAGCGAGCCGAACCACCGCTGCGCCTCGCTCACCGGGCAGCGGACGTCCGCGGCGCCGTGGAGGACGAGCGTCGGCGTGGTGACGCGCTCGACGAGGTGCATGGGCGAGACCGCGTCGAGGTGGTCCCGGTCCGTCCACGGCAGGCCTCCCATCTCCTTGGCCGCGAGCAGGTAGCCCATGTCCGAGGTCATGGCGGAGCTGTGGCTGTCGGCCACCACCCCGCCCGGCGCGGCGGCGGCGAAGCGGTCGTCACGGGAGGTCAGGTAGCACGTCATGTACCCGCCGTAGCTGTAGCCGGTCACGGCCAGCCGGTCGGCGTCGGCCAGCCCCTCCTCGACGAGGGCGTCGAGCGGCGCGAGGAAGTCCTGCGCGTCGGCCAGCCCCCACCGGCCCATGGCGGCGGTGAAGAAGTCCTCGCCGTAGCCGTCGCTGCCGCGCGGGTTGAGGAGGAGCACGTTCCACCCCGCCGCGGCGAGGACCTGGTGGTAGAGGTGCTCGGCGTCCGCCGCCCCGGACCACGCGTTGTGGGGGCCACCGTGGATGTCGAGGAGCAGCGGGGCCGGGCCCTGGACGTCGTCCCGGCGCAGCAGCCACCCCGGCACGGTGGTGCCGTCGGGTGCGGTGAACGACCGCTCCTGCGGCGTCACCCACTCCAGGTCGGCGAGGAGGGCGTCGCGGTAGGCCGTGAGGGGGCGCTGGCCGGCGTCGGTGAGGTCGAGGTCGACGACCTCGCCGAAGGTCCGCGGCGAGGAGGTGACGGCCACGGCCCGGGCGCCGTCGGCGCTGACCGCCAGGCCGCTCACGGTCGTCGTGCCGCCGACGAGCGTGCGGTGGCTCCCGTCCGGGGCCAGCCGCAGCAGGTGCGTGTAGCCCTGCTCGCGGACGCAGACGAGCAGGTCGTCGCCGACGTAGGTGGGCGTGGCGCCGGGGTAGCCGGGCGCGCCGCCCATGACGTTGCGGTCGAGGTGGCCGGTGAGGTCGGTGACGCCGGGTCCGTCGACCTCCCGCAGGTAGGCGCGGGTCAGGCCGACGCCCGGGTCGGCCTGACCGACGCACAGGAGCCGCCCGCCGGGGGCGAGCCCCACGGGCACCTCGTAGCCCAGCCCGGTGGCGGGCAGCGGCCGCACGGAGCCCGGGGCGGCGACGTCGACGACGTGGGTGGCGGTGCGCAGCGTGAGGTCGGGGTCCTCTCCCTGACCGGTGGCGAGGTAGAGGCGCTCGCCGTCCGCCGCCCAGACCGGGTCGGAGGCGTGACCGGGGCCGGAGGTGAGGCGGCGGACCTGCCCGTCCTCGACGTCGACGACGTGCACCTGCTGGCGGAGCCGGCCGAGGAAGCCCGCCCCGTCGGCCTGGTAGTCCAGCCCGTCCGCGACGACGGGCTGGGCCGAGAAGGCCTCGGGGGCTGCGCCGTCGGGGCCGACCGGGGCGCAGAAGGCGATCTGCGAGCCGTCGGGGCTCCAGACCGGGGTGCCCGCTCCCCACGGCAGCGAGGTGAGCACCCGCGGCTCGCCTCCCGCCGAGGGCAGCAGCCACAGCTGGCCCGGGCCCTCCGTCGCACGCACGAACGCGATGAGCGAGCCGTCCGGGGAGTAGGTCGGCGAGGTGTCGGCAGGACCGGAGGTGAGTCGGCGCGGCGTGCCCCCGTCGGCCTCCACGGCCCACAGCTCGCGGACCTGACGGTCTGCCTCGCGGTCCACCGAGGAGCGGACCCAGACGGCGAGCCGCCCGTCCGGCGACACCGCCGGCGCCTGCGGCCGCTCGACGGCGTAGAGGTCCTCGACCTGGGGGCTGCGGGGCATGATGCTCTCCTGGGATGGGGCTCGGTCGGGCGGCTCGGGCGAGAGCGCCTCCCGTCGAGCCTCACACCGGTGGCCGCCACCCTCATCGTCGCGGTGCACGAAGGGAGGCGGCGGTCCTCGTGCGATCGGTGCACCGAGGCCGGTGAGCGCCCGCCTATTCTGGCGACGACCCGAGGAGGACCACCGTGACCACCGACCCCCCACCGCTACCGCTGTCCCCCGACCTCATGCTGCGTGACCTGCGCACGCTCGTGGAGTGCGAGTCGCCGTCGGCCGACCTCGAGGCCACCGGACGGTGCGCCGAGGTGCTGGCCGGCCTCGGCGAGGAGCGGCTGGGCACGGCGCCCGAGCGCATCACGGTGGGCGGTCGCGTGCACCTCCTCTGGCGCTGGGGCCCCGGCCCGGCCCGCGCCCTCGTCGTCGGGCACTACGACACCGTCTGGCCGCTGGGGACGCTGGCCCGGTGGCCGTTCGCGGTCGACGGGGACCGGGCGACCGGCCCGGGCATCTTCGACATGAAGGCCGGGGTCGTGCAGGCGCTGCACGCCGTCGCCGGCCTGGAGGACCGCGACGGCGTCGGCATCCTCGTCACCGCCGACGAGGAGATCGGCTCCCCCGACTCCCGAGAGCTCATCGAGTCCCTGGCCCGGGAGGCGAGCGTCGTCCTCGTCCCGGAGGCGAGCGCCGCGGGCGCCCTCAAGGTCGAGCGCAAGGGCGTCAGCCTCTACTCCGTCGAGGTCCGCGGCCGCGCCGCGCACGCCGGCCTCGAGCCGGAGAAGGGCGTCAACGCTGCGGTCGAGGCCGCCCACCAGGTGCTCGCGATCACCGACCTGGCCTCCCCCGGGGCCGGCACCACCGTCACGCCGACGGTGCTGGCCGCGGGCACGACGACCAACACGGTCCCGGCGGCCGCGAGCATCAGCGTGGACGTCCGCGTCCGCACCCAGGAGGAGCAGGCGCGGGTGGAGGCCGCCATGCACGCGCTGCGCCCGGTCGTCCCGGGCGCCGAGCTGGTGCTCCGGGGCGGCCCGAACCGGCCCCCGCTGGAGCGGGTCATGTCGCAGTCCCTGCACGAGGAGGCGGTAGCCGCCTACGGCGCGCTGGGCCTGGGCGAGCTCGCCGGGGTGTCGGTCGGCGGTGCCTCGGACGGCAACTTCACGGCCGGCGTGGGCACCCCGACCCTCGACGGCCTCGGCGCCGTCGGCGACGGGGCGCACGCGGAGGGCGAGTGGGTGTCGGTCCCGGACCTGCCCCGGCGCACGGCCCTGCTCGCCGCGCTCGTCCGGGCGCACCAGCACGACGGGTGAACTTGGGTCGTGCTGACGATTCGGAGCCACCCGCCGGTCGGCGAGGCTTCGAGGGTGGCAAGCTTCGTCAACCGCGCCGCCGCCGACGCGGCCGCCCAGGCCCAGGACGTCGCGGGCCGGTGGGGCCTGCGCATCGAGCCGGTCACGGACCCGCTGGTCGCGCACCGCGCCGCGGACCTGCTGCGCGACATCTGGCGGACCCCGCACGGCTGGCCGGTGCCGCCGGAGATCCTCCTCGTCCTCCAGCGCACCGGCAACTACGCCGTCACGGTCAGCTGCGGGGGCACCCTCGTCGCCGTGTCGGCCGGCCTGCGCACGGGTGAGCCCGACCCCCACCTGCACTCCCACATCACCGGCGTCGCGGCGGGCCACCGCGGGCGCCACGTCGGCTACGCGGTCAAGCTGCACCAGCGTGCCTGGACCCTGGGGCAGGGTATGGGGTCGATCACCTGGACCTTCGACCCCCTGCACCGGCGCAACGCCTCGTTCAACCTGGGCAAGCTCGGGGCCCGGTTCACGTCCTACCTTCCGGACTTCTACGGGCCGATGACCGACGAGGTCAACCGCGGGACGCCCAGCGACCGGGCGCTCATCAGCTGGGACCTCACCGCCCCGGTGCCCCCAGCCCCGACGGGGGGGCGGCCGGCGCCAGCCCCGGCCGCCGCCGCGACCGCGGCCGCCGCTGTCCCGCTCGTCGTCGTCGACGAGCTCGGCCGACCCGCGCCGAGCGGGGCCCGCCACGACCGACCCGTCCTCAGCGTCCTCGTGCCGCACGACGTCGAGACCCTGCGCCGCACCGACCCCGACCTCGCCGGTCTCTGGTCGCAGGTGGTCGGCGGCGCTCTCCAGCCTGCCCTCCAGGAGGGCTACTCGGTCGTCGGCTTCGACCCCGAGCGCCACTACCTGCTGACCCGATCGGAGCACCATGCAGATTGAGCGCGTCGAGCTGGTCCACGTGGACCTGCCCCTGCGGTCCCCCTTCCAGACCTCGTTCGCGGTGCAGACGCACCGCCCTCTCCTGCTCGTCAAGGTCGAGACCGACGCCGGCACCGGGTGGGGCGAGTGCGTGGCGATGGCGAGCCCGCTCTACTCCTCGGAGTTCCTCGGCGCCGCCGAGGTGGTCCTGCGCGAGTTCCTCGTGCCGCGCCTCCTCGGCCGCGACGTCACCGCCGGTCAGGTGGCCCACCTGCTGGCGCCGGTCAAGGGGCACCGGATGGCGAAGGCGGCCCTGGAGATGGCGCTGCTGGACGCCGAGCTGCGCGGCCAGGGGGTGAGCCTGGGCAGCTACCTCGGTGCCGTGCGCACCACCGTGCCCAGCGGCGTGAGCGTGGGGATCATGCCCAGCGTGGGGGAGCTGCTCGACGCCGTCGAGGGTTACCTCGAGGAGGGTTACCAGCGCGTCAAGCTCAAGATCCAGCCGGGCTGGGACGTCGAGCCGGTCAGCGCGGTGCGCGATCGCTTCGGCGACATCCCGCTGCAGGTGGACGCCAACGCCGCCTACACGACGAGCGACCTGGGGATCTTCCGGCGGCTCGACGACTTCGACCTGCTCCTGCTCGAGCAGCCCCTGGAGGACGAGGACCTCACCGAGCACGCCTTCGTCGCCGCACGGGTGCGCACGCCGGTCTGCCTGGACGAGTCGGTCGTCAGCGCCAAGTCCGCCGCCGACGCGATCCGGCTCGGCGCCTGCTCAATCGTCAACATCAAGGCGGGGCGGGTCGGCGGCTACCTCGAGGCGCGACGGGTGCACGACGTGTGCGCGGCCCACGGCGTCCCCGTCTGGTGCGGCGGCATGGTCGAGACCGGCATCGGGCGGGCGGCCAACATGGCGCTGGCGGCACTGCCCAACTTCCGGCTCGTCGGCGACACCTCGGCCTCGGACCGCTTCTTCACCACCGACATCATCACCGAGCCCTTCGTGCTGCGCGACGGCCACGTCGCGGTGCCCACGGGTCCCGGCACCGGCGTCGAGGTCGACGAGGACGCGCTGGCCGCCGTCACGACGGCGCGTGCCGACGTGCCGCTGCGCTGAGCCTCAGCGCGGCTCGCCGCGCAGGCCCCGCCCGGGCAGGTCCGGCTGCACCTCGCCGCCGAGCACGACCGGCACCCCGTCGACGAGCAGGTGCACCACGCCGACGCTGGGACGGGTGGGGTCGAGGTAGGTCGCCCGGTCCGTGACCGTGGCGGGGTCGAGGACGACGAGGTCGGCGTCCGCGCCCACCCCGAGGTGCCCCTTGCGCCGGGCCGCGGGGGCGACGTCGTCGAGCACCCGCGCCGGCAGGTAGCTGCAACGCCGGAAGGCCTCCAGCCACGTCCAGGCCCCGGTCTCGCGCACCATCATCCGCAGCGAGCGGGCGAAGGTGCCGGCCGTGCGCGGGTGGGTCTGCCCGCCCGGCGGCAGCGGCCACGCGGTCGACTCGGTGGCACCCCCGGGCCAGACGACCGGCATGGCGTCGCTGGCCACGATCGAGTCGGGGAAGGCGAGGGCCCGGTGCAGCATCGCCAGGTGGTCCGGGCGGCTCTCGTCGAGGAACTCGACGACGCAGGCGGCGGCAGGGTCGCTGGCCCGCACCTCCTCCAGGCGCCGGGCGTCGGCGATCCGCTCCCCCGTCTCCACGAGGACGATGCTGCTCGGGCCGACCTCCCACCGGGCCAGCCGGTCGGGGGCGAGGAAGGCGGCACCCACCGCGGTCGCGCCGGCCCCGTAGGGGTAGCACTCCACGCTGACCCGCGCGCCGTCCTGGCGGTAGCGGGCCAGGCTCGCGAGGGTCCGGTCGATGTGACGGCGGGAGGTGCTGTTGACGTGGCAGTGGTGCATGAGGGCACCGGTCCGCGCGGCGACGAGGCCGATCTCCTCGGTGCCGTCGACCGGGGTCGTCGGGTCGGCCTCGACGATCTCCCGCACGTGGGTGTAGGTCGGCACGCCGGCCTCGGCCGCCAGCTGCCCCACCCGGAGGAACTCCCCCGGGTCCGAGCGCGGCGCGTAGCCCAGCAGCACCCCGATGCCGAGGGCGCCGTCGGCGACCTCTCGACGCAGCAGCTCCAGCCACCGGTCCAGCTCGGCCGGGGTCGAGCTGCGCTGCCACTCGGGGCGCCCGAGGTCGGCCAGCGAGCTCTGCATGTCGGCCGTCGGCTCGATGCCGGCGTGCACCATGGCTCGGGCGGAGCCCCAGGAGGCGGAGAACCCGTGGTGCAGCGGGCGGCCGGCGGACGCCGCGTCGGCGTACGCCCGCGCGACCGGCATGAGCCCGGCCTCGAGGTCCAGGGCGGTGGTGACGCCGTCCATCGCCTGCAGGCGCATGCCGGCGATCGAGTGCACGTGGCTGTGCAGGTCGACGAAGCCCGGCCCGACGACCAGGCCGCGCACGTCGAGCACGCGGGCGCCGTCGACGACGGGACACGGGTCGTCCGGTCCCGCCGGGGTGACGGCGCTGACCCGGCCACCGGCGACGTGCACGTGCGCGACCCGGTCGAGGCCGGTCTGAGGGTCGACCACCCGCCCGCCGGCGAGGACGAGCTCAGCCGCCATGACCCTGCATCCGCAGCTCGAGCATCGCGGCGAAGCGCGCGTTGGGGTCGTCGAGGTCGAGGCCGGAGATCTCCGAGAGCCGGCGCAGGCGGTAGCGGAAGGTGTTGCGGTGCACGTGGACCGCCTCGGCGGCCGCGGCGACGTCACCGAAGGCGTCGAGCCAGGCGGCCAGGGTGTCCACGAGCTGTGAGCCGTGGCCCTCGTCGTGCTCGCGCAGCACCGCCACCGCACCGCGGGGCACGTCGTCGCGGGACTCGGCGACGTCGTGCAGGTCCATGAGGATGGTGTCGACGGCGACGTCGCCGATCTGGGCGACGACCGAGGCGGTGGGCGTGCGTCGCTGCAGCGCGCGGCCCGCCCGGTCGGCCTGGCCCCGCGCCCGAGGCAGGCCCTCGGCCCCCGCGGCGGGGTCGCTGACGCCGACGACGAGCGTGTGACGCCCGCTCACCCGGGAGACGAAGTCGGTGGCCAGGCGCACGGCCCGCTCGGCCCGGTCCGTGGGCACGAGGCCGTAGACGACCTCTCCCACGACGGCGGCCGCGCTGCGGGGGCTGACGGAGGAGAGGTGCACCGCCAGGGTGTCCGCGAGCCGGCTCTGCGCCATCCGCCGCTCCATGCCGTAGAGGCTGTCGGCGGCGGCCGGGCCGCCGTCGACGGGCTGCACCGCCACGACGCAGACGAGCTGGCCCTGAAGACCGAGCCGGTCGACGGCGTCCGCGCCGTCGGGCCCGCCCTCGAGCGCGGTCGCGACCAGGTCGGCGCGCAGGCGCCGCTCGACGTCGGCGCCGACGCGCAGCTGGAGCAGGTGCAGCGCGACGATCTTGGATGCGTCGACCATGGCCGTGAGCCGGTCCTGCGGGAGCGGGCCGTCGACGGCGGCCCAGATGGAGCCCAGCACCTCCTGCCCGGCCCGGACGGCCATCGCGACGCGGGGGCGGGTGAAGCCGTCGTCGGTGAGCATCGGGGCGATGTAGACAGGCGCCTGGGAGCGGTAGAGCTCGGAGAAGACCCCGCTCTCGGCGAGCAGCGAGGCGAAGCGCTCGGGCACCTGGCGGCCGAGGATCGTCTCGATCCGCGAGGGGTCGGCCTCGTCCTGCCGGCCGGAGAAGGCGAGGACACGGGAGTTGCGGTCCTCGATGGTGATGGGTGCGTCCAGCAGCGACCCGATGGCGTTGGCCACCGCGAAGAGGTCGCCGGCCGGCAGCCCGCCGAGGGTCTCGGTCTCGACGTGGCCGTAGTCGCGCCCCGCGAGCAGGGACCCCAGCAGGGTGACCAGCTGGGTCCAGGAGGCCCCCCGGTGCAGGGTCAGGAGGGCGACCCCCGAGGCGGCCACGGCCTCCTCCACGGCGGGGGTCACCTCGGCGGGGCTGCGGACGACGACGGCTGCCGCCCGGGTGGCGCCGCCGACCCGCAGCAGCTCTAGGACGCCCGCCTCGCCGGCCACACCGACGCCGAGCACCATGGCGTCCGGCGGCGGGGCCACGACGTCCATCGGGTCGTGCATGACCACGCTCGAGACCCGCCGGCGCACGTCGGCGCCGACGACCTGCTCGGTGAACGTCGCCCCGAGGTCGTCCAGGATCCGCCCGAGCGTGGCCCGGGGCCCGGTGCTCACGTCGATCAGCTCCCAGGAGGCGCGCGCGGGTGGGACAGTCGCCGACCCTAACAGCCTCACGGCCCCGCGCCCGCCGACCGCCGCAGCGCCCCTCAGCCCGCGTCCCGGGAGGTCAGGCGGCCACCGAAGTGCATCGCGTCGACCCGGCCGTCGCCGCCGCGGCGGAAGTAGCCGCGGTACCCCGCCTCCCCGTCCTCGACGACGACGAACATGTCGCCGGACTCCCCCACCATCTTGACCTGGACGGGCGGGGAGTCGAAGGCCTCCGGCGGCGCCCCGACCATGTCGAGGAAGTCCTGGGTCGGCACGCTCTTGATCTGCAGGCCCTCGGGGGTCGTCGTCACGTCGGAGACGATCGAGATGTTGCGGTAGACACCGGCATACTCCTCCAGCGCCGCCGTGGGCCGGTCGGCCGGGACGGGCTCTGGCCAGTCGAGGCCGGCGTACTCGGCCAGCACGGCCTTGACGACCGCGCGGTGCAGGTCGCCGCCGCCGGAGGCGTTGGTGAGGACCGCGACGCCCAGGCCCTTGTCGGGGACGAGCTCGAAGGCCGACTCCTGCCCGATCGTCGTGCCGCCGTGCCCGACGACCATGGCACCGTCGACGTCCTTGAGGATCCAGGCGATGCCGATGGCGTCGCCGAGCGTGCTGCCGGGGGTCTCGACGGTGGGGGCCTGCATCCGGTGCAGCGCCTCCTCCGGCAGCAGCCGGGTGCCGTCGGCGGCGGTGCCGTCGCCGAGGTGGAAGCGCATCCACGCGACCTGGTCGACGACGGGCGCGGTCATGCCGCCGGCCGGGCCACCGCCCCGCGGCAGCGCCCACGGGCGGGCGACGGAGAACTCCTTGGTCTCAGGGTCCTGGATGTGCCCGACGACGTGCCGGCGGGTGATGACGTCCTCGGCGAAGAAGAAGGTGTTCTCCATCCCCAGCGGCGTGAGCAGCAGCTCGGTCATCGCCTGGTCGAAGGTCTGGCCGGTGACCACCTCGACGATGCGCCCGGCCACCGACAGCGCGGCGTTGTTGTAGCTCATGCCCGTGCCGACCGGGAAGTCCTGCTTGAGCGTGGCCATGTGCTCGACGAAGACCTCCAGCGCGCGGTCGCCGCGCTCCTGGGTGCCCAGGAAGTCGCCGGACCAGCCGGCCGTGTGGTTGAGCAGGTGCTTGACCCGCACGTCGGCGGAGGCCTGCTCGTCGGCGACGCGGAAGTCGGGCAGGTAGTGCCGCACCGGCGCCTCGAGGTCGACCTTGCCCTGGTCGGCGAGGATGAGCATGAGCGTGGCCGTGAAGGTCTTGCCGGTGGAGCCGAACTGGAAGAGCGTGCGCTCGTCGACGTCGATGGGGTCGGCGACGTTGGTCACGCCGGCGCTGGCGTAGGTCACCTCGCCCTCGTGCAGCACGGCGACGGCGACCCCGGGCACCGGGTGGAGGGCGAGCTGCTCGTCGAGGATCTCCTGCAGGGTCGTGCTCATGTCTGTTCCTTTGCGACGGGGAGGACCGGGAGGCCCACCGGGGTGGAGCGTGCGGGGAAGTGGCAGGCGGCCCGGTGCTCCCGCTGCCGCGCGCCCTCGACGGGGTCGTCGGTGAGGCAGACGGGGCGGTCCAGGACGAGAGGGCCCACCGGGCAGCGCGGGTGGAAGCGGCAGCCGGCAGGGATGTGGTGGGGGTCGGCGGGCTCGGCGAAGCGCACCGGCTCGGGCTCGGCCGACCCGTCGGGCAGCCCTCCGCCGATGGACAGGGTCGAGCGCAGCAACCGCTGGGTGTAGGGGTGCTGCGGGTCGGTCACGAGCTGCTCGGTCGGGGCCGCCTCGACGACCTGGCCGAGGTACATCACCGCGACCGCGTCGCTGACGTAGCGCACGACCGAGAGGTTGTGGGAGATGAAGAGCATGGAGATGCCGAGGTCGCGGCAGACCTCCCGGACGAGGTTGAGCACCGCGCCCTGGACCGAGACGTCCAGCGCGCTCGTGATCTCGTCGGCGACGACCACCTCGGGGCGGGCCGCGAGCGCCCGGGCCACGGCGACGCGCTGGCGCTGCCCGCCGGAGAGGGTGCCGGGCAGGCGCTCGGCGACCGAGGGCTCCAGGTGCACCTGCTCCAGGAGGCGGGCGACCTCGGCACGGGCACCCCGGCGGCCGGGCAGCGCCTCGGCGATGCTGGCCCCGACCGACATGCGGGGGTCGAGCGCCCCCGAGGGGTCCTGGAAGATCATCTGCACCGGCCGGTGCCGGCCGCGCACGGGGACGGGCCGGCCGTCGAGCAGGACCCGCCCGGAGGTGACCGGCGTGAGCCCGACCGCGGCGCGGCCCAGCGTCGACTTGCCGGACCCGCTCTCCCCGACGAGCCCGACGATGCTGCCGTCCGGCACGGTCAGGCTCACGCCGTCCAGTGCGGTCAGTCGCGCGGCGCCGCGGCCGTAACGGACCGTCACGTCGACGAACTCCAGGACGCTCACCCGCGCACCTCCTCGGTCTGCGACGGCAGCACCGGTCCGGTCTGCGGGTGGTGGCAGGCCACGAGGCCACCCGTCGGCGAGGGGCGCTCGACCGGATCCTCCCGGCGGCACACCTCCGTGGCGAAGGGGCAGCGCGGGGCGAAGGCGCACCCGGCGGGGATGGCCGCGGGGTGGGGCGGGCGGCCGGGGATGGAGGGCAGCGGGCGGGTGCGGTCGCTGTCCATGTCGGGGACGGTGGCGATGAGGCCGCGGGTGTAGGGGTGGGCCGGCCCGGTCGTCAGCGCCTCGGTGCTGATGGTCTCGACGATGCGCCCGGCATACATGACCAGGACGCGCTCGCACATGGCCGAGACGACGGACAGGTCGTGGGAGATGAGCAGCAGCGCGGCGCCCTGCTCGTCCTGCCCCCGGCGGATGAGGCGCAGCACCTGCTCCTGCACCGTGACGTCGAGCGCGGTCGTCGGCTCGTCGGCGATGATGAGCGCCGGCTCGCCCATGAGGCCCATGGCGATCATCACGCGCTGGCGCATGCCGCCGGAGAGCTCGTGGGGGTACTGCCGAGCGCGGCGGGCGGGCGAGGGGATGCGGACGGCACGGAGCCGGTCGACGACCCGCTCCGCGGCGGCGCCACGGGACAGGCCCTGGTGCTCCCGGCCGTACTCCGCGAGCTGGGCGCCGACCCGCATCGTGGGGTTGAGGGAGGACATCGGGTCCTGGAAGACCATGGCCAGGGACCGCCCGAGGTGGCGGCGCCGGGTGCCCGGGTCGATGCGGGTGAGCTCACGACCGGCTAGCTCCAGCCGGGAGGTGCGCACGGCCCGCGGCGGCGGGGCGAGCTGCGCGATGGCCATGGCGGTCAGGGTCTTGCCCGACCCCGACTCCCCCACGATGCCGACGGCCTCACCGGCGGCGACCGTGAGGCTGACGCCGCGCACCGGCGTGGCCACGGTCGTCGCGTCGACCGGGATCGCGACGCTGAGCCCCTCGACCCGGAGCACGGGCCCGGTCGCGGGGTCGCCGCCCCGCACGCCTGCGCCGGTCGGGGCGGGTGCGGGTGACGGCGGCGCGGTGCGGTCGCCGAGCGCGGTGGCCAGCAGGCGCCGGGCCCGGCCAGGGGCGATGCCGACACGGCGGCCGAGCAGCTGGGCCGCCGCCTCGCCGGTGAGGTTGAAGGCCAGGCTGGCCAGGACGATCGCCAGGCCGGGGGCCAGGGCGGCCATCGGGTTGGAGTAGATGCTGTTGAGGCCGTCGCCGAGCATCTTGCCCCAGTCGTACTGCGGCAGCTGGACGCCGAGGCCGAGGAAGGACAGGCCGGCGAAGGCGAGCAGGGAGCCGCTGGCGGCCAGGGTGCCGTTGATGATGAGCGGCTCGCCGATGTTGGGCAGCAGGTGGCGCAGGAGGATGCGCCAGCGCGGCACGCCGAGCGCCCGGGCGGCGGCCACGAAGTCACGGCCGGCGACGCTCGAGGCCAGGGTGAAGGTCAGCCGGGCGAAGGACGGCGTCATGGCGGCACCGAGCGCGAGCACGGCACCCTGCGGGCCGATGCCGAAGATGACCGCGAAGAAGAGGGCGAGCAGCAGGCCGGGGAAGGCGACCATGATGTCGACGAAGCCGGAGATCAGCCGGCTGACCCGCGGCCCGGCGACGGCGGCGACCGAGCCGATGACCACGCCGAGCGCCATCCCCATGCCCGTCGCGGCGAGGGCGAGCCCGATCGAGAGGCGCGAGGCCACCAGGACCCGGGCGAGGATGTCGCGGCCGAGGGCGTCGGTGCCGAAGGGGTGCCCCGCCACCGGGCCGGAGCCGATGTTCTCGACGTCGTTGGTCGTCGCGGGCTCGGCCCAGAGAACGGGACCGAGGACGACGAGGAAGAGCAGGACGAGGTTGGCCGCGAGCGCGGCGAGACCGAGCGGGCTGGTGACCAGCCGACGCAGCACCGAGCCGCGGCGCGGCCTGCGGGCGGCCGGTGGGGGCGCGGCCTGGGCGGTGAGCTCGGCGTTGACGACGTTGCTCACGAGTGGGCCTGCTTGATGGTGGAGCGCGGGTCGAGGACGGCCAGGAGGAGGTCGACGGCCAGGTTGATGAGCAGCACCATCGCGCCGTACACGAGGACGATGCCCTGCACCAGGGGGTAGTCCTTGGACAGGATCGAGCTCACGAGCGTGGGGCCGAGCCCGGGCCAGGCGAAGATCGTCTCGACGAGCACGGAGCCGACGACCAGGCTCGACAGGAGCAGGCCCGCGACGGTGAGGCTGGCGGTCACCGCGTTGGGCAGGGCGTGCCGCAGGTAGATCCGGGCGTTGCGCAACCGCTTGGCGCGGGCCGTGCGGATGAAGTCCTGGCCCAGGACGCTGAGGACCTCGACGCGCACGAGGCGGGCCAGGCCGGCGGCGGCGCCCAGCGTCATCGCGGCGACGGGCAGGACGTAGCTGGCGGCGCCATCCTTGCCCGCGATGGGCAGCACCCCCCACTGCACGGCGAAGACGTAGACGAGCAGCACGGCGAGGAGGAACTCGGGGACCGCCGCCACCACCATCGCGCTGGAGGTGAAGCCGAGCTCGAGCCCCCGGTTGCGGCCGTCGCGGGTGAGGACCGCCATCCCCAGCCCTAGCGGCACCGCGACGACCACGATGACGACGAAGGCGAGGACCGCGAGGGACAGGGTGTTGGGCAGCCGCTCGGCGATCGTGCCGGTGACGGGGAGCCGGTTGAACATCGAGTCGCCCAGGTCACCGGCGAGCAGGTTGCCGAGGTAGGTGACGTACTGCACGTGCAGCGGCTCGTCGAGCCCCAGGCTCTCGCGGGTGCGCTCGACCAGGTCCGGCGGCGCCGTGATGCCCAAGGCGGTGCGGACCGGGTCACCGGGGATGAGGTGGAGCAGGAGGAAGGAGAAGGTGACGAGCACCCACACCGAGACGAGCAGGCGCCCGAGCCGACGGACCAGGAAGGAGGTCCAGGGCCCGAGGAGGTGTCCGACGTCGCGGGTGCGGCGTGGCGCGGTGGCGGCGCCGGCTCCCGCGACATCGACCATGCTGGACAGCTCCTGCTCCTGCTCGTGGGGTGTGGGTCGGTCGGGCCCGGGCCGACCGGGTCAGCTGGTGGTGCGGATCGAGGCGCCGTCGATGTCGCCGCCGGGAGCGTCGAGCGTCACCTTGTTGAGATAGGTGTTGGCGACGATGTCGAACATCGGGGTCACGTCTCCGGCCTGGATCAGGGCGGTCTCGGCCTCGTTCCACAGCGCGCACGCCGCCTCGATGTCACCCGTCCCCGATGCCTCGGCCGAGGCCTCGTCGTAGTCGTCGTTGGCGATCGAGGCGAAGTTGGTGCCGTCGGGCGGGGTCGGCCCGGACACGAAGCCCGGCAGCTGGGTGGGCAGGCTCAGCGTGACCGGGATCCAGCCCGCGTCCCAGTTGCCCGAGGAGAAGAGCACCTCGTTCAGCTGCGTGGCGACGATGACCTGTGGCTGGACCTCCGCGCCCACCTCCGCCCACTGCTGGGCGAGCAGCTCGGCGGCGGCGGAGATCTCGTCGCCTCCGCGCTGGGCGAAGATGAAGGTGAGGGCGAGGCGCTGGCCGTCCTTCTCCCGGATGCCGTCCGAGCCGCGGGCCCAGCCGGCGTCGTCGAGGATCTGGTTGGCCCCCGCGACGTCGTAGGCCGGCAGGT
The DNA here is from genome assembly GCA_030145965.1 of Ornithinimicrobium sp. Lineage (GTDB taxonomy): Bacteria > Actinomycetota > Actinomycetes > Actinomycetales > Dermatophilaceae > Ornithinicoccus. The sequence goes on along the minus strand of JASKZT010000039.1, from coordinate 1,152 downwards.
TGCCGGTCACCGTGTCGCCCGGGCAGGCCTTGGGCTCCAGGGTGACCAGCCCGGTCGACAGCTGCCCGGAGTCCCCGGTCCCGACCCGCATGAGCAGCTGGACGTCGGACGCGGCGACGAGCGCGCGGCGCACCTCCGGGTCGGAGCCCGGGTGCTCGGGGTCCTGGTTGAAGAAGAGCTCGCCCAGCGGGGACGCCTGGCCGTAGCTGCCGAGCCCGGCCTCCCGGACGCGGGCCTCGTCGCCGGTGCCCACCGCCGCGACGTTGACGTCGCCGGCGAGCAGGAGGTTGGCGGTGGTCGTCAGGTTGGGGACGACCCGGTAGACGAGCTCGTCCGGCACGCCCTCCCCCTCGTAGGTGCCGGGCACGGGGCCCCAGGCGTAGTCGGGGTTGCGGGAGAAGGTGTACCGGTCGTTGGCGACGACGTCCTCGAGCACCCACGGGCCCGTGCCGATCGTCTCCTGCGCGAGGGCCTCGTGGTCGTCCAGACCGGCGCGGCAGATCATGAGCACGTTGGTGAGGCTGGTGAGGAGGAAGGCGTTGGGCTCGGCCGAGGTCACCGTCAGGGTGCCGGCCTCGTCGTCGGCCTCGGCCGTCAGGCCGGGCGGCAGGATGACGCCGAGCAGGGGCGAGGCGTTCTCCGGGTCGGAGATGTAGGCCAGGTTGTCCGCCGCGTCCGTGGGCGTGAACGGCGTGCCGTCGGAGCAGGTGATGTCCTCGCGCAGGGTGAAGGTCACGCCGCTGTCGGTGACCTCCCACTCGCTGGCCATGCTCGGCACGACCTGGCCCTCGGCGTCGAGGCGCACGAGCGAGTCGTAGGCGAGGCGCGTCATACCCCGGGCGACGGCGAGCACGGTCATGGACGGGTCGAGGTTGCCGGGGTCGTCGGTCACCGCGAAGGTGACGGTGCCGCCGGCCTCCCCCGGCTGCGGCGGCGCGGCCGACTGACCGCCGCCGGCCGTCGTGCCCGAGCCCTCGGGCTCGCCCGCCTGGCCGTCGCCGCCGTTGCTGCACCCCTGGAGCACCAGGGCTGCGCCCAGCGCGAGTGCGAAGACAGAGTGGGTCCTGCGCATGTCCGACCTCCACGTCGATTCCGTGCACTCATCGTCACCGCGCGCCCGGGGGCGGACATCGTCCGAACACACAACGGCGG
>JASKZT010000012.1 GCA_030145965.1 Ornithinimicrobium sp. | reverse complement strand
ACTACCAGGACGACCTCGGGCCGCGGCTCGTCGAGCTCGACCCCGACGTCGTCCTCCTCTCCTCGGCCACGTACGGACGGATCGAGACGGACGCGCTCGCGGCCGCCATGGCGCGGCGGGTCGACGAGCTGGGCGCCGCGGGGATCCTGCCGGCGCTCGTCCGCGACTCCCCGCGCCCGCCCTTCGACGTCGCCGAGTGCCTCGTGAGCAACTCCGAGGCGGTGGGCGAGTGCGCCTTCGACCGTGACGAGGCGCTCGCCCGGGCCGGCACCGGCCAGCCGGAGCTGCTCGAGCTGCGCCCGGGCCTGCCGGTCGTCGACCTCAACGGCGCCATCTGCCCGACCGAGGTGTGCTCACCGGTCGTCGGCGGCGTGGTGGTGTGGCGCGACAGCAACCACCTGTCGGCCACCTACGTCGACTCGCTCCGCGACCTCGTCGAGGCGCAGGTCGTGCCGGTCGTGCGGACCTCGCTGCTGCCCGAGCCGGCCCGCTCACCCCTGCTGCAGGGTGAGCGCCTCGGGCGCCCGTGACCTGACCCGCCCGGGGTCGGGCTCGTCCCACACCCGCCACAGCACCCAGGCCCAGGCGGCGGCGCGGAGCACCACGACGACCGCGTAGGCCTCCGGCGGCAGCCCGCGGCCCGGGTCGCTGGCGAAGGCGATGTGCAACCACGTGGCGACGAAGTGCAGGGTCTCCACGCCCGCCCAGAGGAGGTGCTCCCACCACGGCCGTGCGGACAGGGCGAGGAAGACGAGGACCCACAGGCCCGACTGCACGGGGAGGGAGGGTGCGGTGAGGGCGACCACCGCGGTCATGACCGCCGCGAGCTGCGCCGCCCCGGGCCGCCGCCCCGGCCGGCGGGAGAGCCACACGCCCAGGCCCAGGGCCGCCACCCACCCCGCGAGCGCGACGGCCGTGGTGGTGACGCCGAGCAGGGGCGCCCCCACGAGGCGGGGCACCATCTGCAGCGCTCCGTAGCCGGCCCCCTGCGACCACCACTGCGTCGCGGCCGTGAGCGAGCGCTCCTGGACCATCAGGAGGGGGACGACGACCGCGAGCGCGGCCAGCGCGGCACCGACGACCGCCTGCCCGGCCCGGAGCGGCGACCCCTCGCCCGGGTCCGCGCCGTCGCCGGCCCGGCGCAGGGCCACGACGACCAGGGCGGCCAGGACGAGGAGGGGGAAGGGGCGGACGAGGCAGGCGAGCCCGAGCAGGGCGCCGGAGGCCCAGCCGTGGCCGCGTCGCCAGGCCCAGAGGGCCAGCAGCGTCAGGGTGATGCCGAGGAGGTCGGTGGAGACGAGGGCCAGGGTGAGGAGCACGGGACTGGCCGCCAGGTGGGCCGCCTGCCAGGGGCGCCGGGGGCGCAGCGCGACGACCGCCAGGACGGCCGCGGCCAGCAGCAGCACGCACGCCAGCGCCCACAGGACGAAGACCCACTGCTGGGCCGCGGTGCCCTGGCCCGCCGAGGGAGAGACGCGGGCCACCAGCCACATCGCCAGGCCCGACAGCGGCGCCTGCGTCGCGGGCACCCCGCCCGACCACGGCAGGTGACGGTCGGCCAGGGCCGAGCTGACGTGCACGACGGGCAGGTCGGAGTAGCAGGCGCGCCAGAACTGGTCGGGGGTGCTCCACCCCTTCATGAGGCAGTGGCCCTTCTGCCACACCCCGAGCGCCAGCGCGACGGCGCCCAGCGCGGCCAGGGCCGCGGCGACGCCGGCCAGCCCGCGGCCGCCGACCACGGCATACCGCCCCAGCGGGCCGCCGAGGGCGGTCGTGGCGCGGGCGACCACGGGGTCGGTCCAGGCGGGGACGACGTAGGGGACGTCGCGACGCGTGCGCTCGCGCGGGTCCGACGTCATGCGCCCCAGCGTAGGGGTCCCGCGGCGGACCTCAGCCCGTCGGTGCCGGCGAGCTGCGGCCGCCTCCCTGGCCCGGCGGGAGCCCGCCCTGACCCGGAGGCTGGTCGCCGTCGCCCGGAGGCGTCGGCGTGGTCGTCGGCACGGGGGTCGTGGGCTCCTCCGGCTCGGTCGGCTCCGGGGCTGTGGGCGCGGGCGTCGTGGGCTCGGGGGTGGTGGGCTCCTCCGGCTCGGTCGTCGGCTCGGGCTCGGTCGTCGTCGGCTCGACCGTCTCCGTCTCCGTCGGCTCCTCCGTCGTCGGCTCCTCCGTCGTCGGCTCCTCGGTGGGCTCCTCCGTCGTCGGCTCCTCGGTAGTGGGCTCCTCGGTGGTCGGCTCCTCGGTGGTCGGCTCCGGCGTCGGCTCCACCGTGACCACCTCGGTCTCGGTCGGGGCCTCGCTCGTCGCGACGACCTCGCCGACGCCCACGCGCTCGGGGAAGGGCACGACCTCCTCGCCCTCCATCGCACGGCGCATGAACTCCCCCCAGACCTGCGCGGGGAAGGTGCCACCGGTGACCTGGTCGAGGCCGGCGACGCCCTGCATGGGCACGGTCCCGTCGCCCTTGTACATGACCACGCCGGCGGCCAGCTGCGGCACGAACCCGTCGAACCAGGCCGACACGTTCTCCTCGCTCGTGCCCGACTTGCCGGCGGAGGGACGACCGATGTCGCCGGCGGTCGTGCCGGACCCCTGCGTCATGACGTAGGTCATGGCGTCGGTGACGTCCACGGCCACGTCGCGGTCGACGCCGTCCTCGGTGCTCGGGTCGGCCTCGTAGGTCGTGTCGCCGCTCGCCGTGCGGACCGACGCCACGAGGTAGGGCTCGGCGCGCTGCCCCTCCGCGGCGAGGGTGGCGTAGGCGTTGGTCATCTCCACGAGCGTGGGGGAGGCGGTGCCGAGCACGTTGGTCAGGTCGGCGCCCAGGCCGGGGGTGTCCTCGGGCAGGCCCAGGTCGACGGCGGCCTCGACGGTGCGCTCCGGCCCCACGAGCTCGTTGAGCTGCACGTAGGTCGTGTTCACCGACTCCGCCAGCGCCACCCGCAGGTCGAGCGTGCCGAAGGAGATCTCGCGGAAGTTGCGGACGTCGATCTGCGAGCCCTCCCACCCGAAGGTCATCGGCGAGGGGCCGGGCAGCTCGGTCAGCGTGTCGACACCCTCGGCCACGGCGGCCGTGAGCGTGACCGGCTTGAAGAGCGAGCCCGCCTGCACGCGGGCGGCGGTGGCGGCGTTGAGCTGGGTGGCCTGGTAGTCGGCCCCGCCGTACATCGCGGTGACCGCGCCGTCGCCGGGGCGGACGGCCGTCAGCGCCGTCGTGATGTCGTCGGCGCCCTCGCCCGTCGGGCGGAAGGCCTCGACCGCGGCCGTGGCCGCCTCCTGGTGCTTCTCCACGATCGTCGTCGTGACCCGCAGGCCGCCGGTGTCGATGGCGGCGTCGTCGAGCGCGAGCAGCTCGCGCAGGTCGGCCCGCACCTCCTGGGCGACGTAGCCCTCGACGCCCTGCACGGCCGTCGACGGCGGGGCGTCGGCGACCTCGGGGAACTCCGTCGACCGACGGGTCGCCTCGTCCATCCAGCCCATCGCCACCATGCCGCCCAGCACGTAGTCGACGCGGTCGCGGGCGCGCTGCTCGTTGCCCTCGGCATACCCGGGGTCGAAGAGGGACGGCGCGTTGGGGACGGCGGCGAGGAAGGCACCCTCTGCGGGGGTCAGCTCGGAGACGGGCTTGCGGAAGTAGGCCTCGCTGGCGGTCTGGATGCCGTAGGCGCCGCGGCCGAAGTAGATCGTGTTGAGGTAGTTCTCGAGGATCTGTTCCTTGGTCTGCTCGTTGTCGATCTTGACCGAGATGAGGATCTCGCGCAGCTTGCGCGTGACCGTCTGGTCGGCGGTGAGGTAGTAGTTCTTGACGTACTGCTGGGTGATCGTCGACCCGCTCTGCACGCCCTCGCCGCGCAGCGTGCGCCACGCGCCCCGGGCGGTGCCGGTGAGCGAGACGCCCTCGTTCTCGTAGAACGAGCGGTCCTCGGCCGCGATGACGGCGTGCTGCACGTGCTCGGGGACCTGGTCCAGGCTGACGACCTCGCGGTCCACGCCGCCGGTGAAGCGCGCCAGCTCGGTCTGCCCGTCGGCGTAGTAGAGGATCGTGCTCTGCGCCTCCGCGAAGTCGTTGGGGGCGGGGATCTCGGTGCGGGAGTAGGCGAACGCGAAGGCGCCGGTCACCGCCACGGCCGCGAGCAGGGCCAGGCCGAGGAGCCAGAGCAGGAGCGTGCGCCCGCGACCCCCACGCCGCTGGCGCCGACGGGCGCGCGTGGGGCGCGTGGGGCGGCCACGGCGGGTCTGGGCACGGGAGGTCGATCGGCTCACCGACCTATTGTGCCTGCTGGGTCCTGGAAGAACGGTCGGAATGAGGCGGTACTCTGGGACGTTCTGCTGTGAGGCGGGCGGCCCGAGGTGGGCCGCCCTCGCCGTGACTCAAGGAGATGTTCGGATGGCTTCGGTTCGCGTGGCGATCGTCGGGGTGGGCAACTGCGCCACCTCCCTGGTCCAGGGGGTCGAGTACTACAAGGGTGCCGACCCGGACCAGGCCGTGCCGGGGCTCATGCACGTCAAGTTCGGCGACTACCACGTGGCGGACGTGGAGTTCGTCGCCGCCTTCGACGTCGACGCCAAGAAGGTCGGTCTCGACCTGGCCGACGCGCTGACGGCCAGCGAGAACAACACCATCAAGATCGCCGACGTGCCGCCGACCGGCATCCCCGTGCAGCGCGGCCACACGATGGACGGCCTCGGCAAGTACTACTCGCTGACGATCGACGAGTCCGACGCGGAGCCGGTGGACGTCGTGCAGGTCCTCAAGGACACGCGGGCAGACGTCCTCGTCTCCTACCTGCCCGTGGGCAGCGAGGAGGCGGACAAGTTCTACGCCCAGTGCGCGATCGACGCCGGCGTCGCCTTCGTCAACGCGCTGCCCGTCTTCATCGCCTCCGACCCGGAGTGGGCCGAGAAGTTCCGCGCCGCCGGCGTGCCGATCGTCGGCGACGACATCAAGAGCCAGGTGGGCGCCACCATCACCCACCGGGTCATGGCGAAGCTCTTCGAGGACCGCGGCGTGGTGCTGGACCGCACCTACCAGCTCAACGTCGGCGGCAACATGGACTTCAAGAACATGCTCGAGCG
>JASKZT010000388.1 GCA_030145965.1 Ornithinimicrobium sp. | reverse complement strand
GCGCCCCCTCGTCGGTGAGCGTCATGTCGCCGAAGGTGTCCAGGCCGAGCTCTACGGTCACGGTCGTTCCTCTTCCGGAGTAGGTCGTTGATGTGTCAACCACCTTAGGGTAGGCCCAGCCCGCCGCGCGCGCGACCCCGCCCGTGGTCCGGACGGGAGGGGGCTACTTCTTGCCCTGGTCGAGGAACTTCTCGAAGCCGGGCGGGAGCTTCAGCCCGGAGAGGGCGTCCGCGCCCTGCTCCTGCTCCTGCTCCTGACCCTGGGCCGCCTGGCCGAGCGCCCCGCCCAGAGCACCGCCGCCGAAGGCGTTCTCCAGTGAGGCGTCGCGGGCGGCCTGCGCCTTCTGCGCGGCGTCCTTCTCCTGCTGGGCGCGCTTGGCCGGGTTGCCCGACCTGCCCTTCTTCTTGGGCGCCTGCTTGCCGCGCCTGCCACCGCCGGGACCTCCCAGACCGGGCATGCCGGGCATCCCCGGGATGCCCCCGCCCTTCTTGAGCTGGCGCATCATCTTCTGCGCCTCGGCGAAGCGCTCGAGGAGCTGGTTGACCTCGGAGACCTGCACGCCCGAGCCGCGCGCGATGCGGGCGCGCCGGGAGCCGTTGATCTGCTTGGGATGGTTGCGCTCGAAGGGCGTCATCGAGCGGACCATCGCCTCGACGCGGTCGAACTCGCGCTCGTCGAGGGAGTCGAGCTGGGCGCGCATCCCCTGCATGCCGGGCATCATCCCGAGCATCTGCTTCAGGCTGCCCATCCGCTTGATGGCGGCCATCTGCTCGAGGAAGTCGTCGAAGGTGAAGTCCTCGTCGCTGAGGAACTTGCGCGTCATCTCCTGCGCCTGGACCCGGTCGAAGGCCTTCTCGGCCTGCTCGATGAGCGTCAGGACGTCGCCCATGTCCAGGATGCGCGAGGCCATCCGGTCGGGGTGGAAGAGCTCGACGTCCCGCACACCCTCACCGGTGGAGGCGAAGAGGATCGGCTGGCCGGTGACCGTCGCGACCGAGAGCGCTGCTCCACCGCGGGCGTCGCCGTCGAGCTTGGTCAGCACCGAGCCGGTCAGACCGACGCCGTCGGCGAACGCGCGGGCGGTCTCGACCGCGGCCTGGCCGATCATCGCGTCGATGACGAAGAGCACCTCGTGGGCCTGGGTCTCGATCCGGATGTCGCTGGCCTGGCGCATGAGGTCGACGTCGACCGCCAGCCGTCCGGCGGTGTCGATGATGACGACGTCGTTGCCCTTGCGCCGGGCCTCCTCGACACCCTCGACCGCGACGTCGACCGGGTCGCCGAAGGAGCGGGTGCCCTCGCCGGTCTCGAGCGCGGCGTCGTGGCCGAAGACGTTGCCCCGCTCGGGCGCGAAGACCGGCACGCCGGCGCGCTGCCCGACGACCTCGAGCTGGGTGACGGCGTTGGGCCGCTGCAGGTCGGCCGCGACGAGGACCGGGGTGTGGCCCTGGCTCTTGAGCAGGTGGCCGAGCTTGCCGGCGAAGGTGGTCTTGCCCGAGCCCTGGAGGCCGGCCAGCATGATCACGGTCGGCGGGTTCTTGGCGAGGTTCAGCCGCCCGGTCGAGCCGCCGACGATGGCGACGAGCTCCACGTTGACGATCGTGACGACCTGCTGGGCCGGGTTGAGGGCGCCGTGCACCTCCGCCCCCAGGGCACGGTCGCGGATCCGTCCGGTGAACTGCTTCACGACCGGCAGCGCGACGTCGGCGTCGAGCAGCGCGACCCGGATGTCGCGGATCGTCGCGTTGAGGTCGGACTCGGTGACGGTGCCCTTGCGCTTGAGGTTCTTGAAGGTCAGCGTCAGACGGTCGGAGAGGCTCGTGAACACCTGGTAAGGATACGTGCCGGGTGCCGCGTCACCCATTCGGCTCCGCGGGACCGCGCGGCGGCCGCGCCGCATACTGGGATGCGTGCCCTCCCCCACCGCCCTGACCGACGCCCTGCGCGGCCGGCTCGCGGACGCCCTGCGCGACCGGGTCGCCGGCCCCGACGCCGACCGGCGCGCCCAGGCCATCTGGCTCGCGCCCGGCGAGCGCCGCTTCGCCCCGACCGACCCGATCTGCCGCGTCCAGGGCCATGCCGGGATGTACGCCGGCGGCATCCGCGCGCTGCTGCTGCAGTCGCTGCACCCGCTGGCCATGGCCGGGGTGGGCGAGCACTCGGGCTACCGCGACGACCCGTGGGGGCGGCTGCAGCGGACCAGCGAGTTCCTGGCGATGACGACCTTCGGCCCGACCGAGGCGGCGGAGCGGATGCTCGACACGATCAACCGCATCCACGAGACGGTCTCCGGCACCGACCGCCGGGGCCGCCCCTACTCCGCGACGGACCCGCACCTGCTGCGGTGGGTGCACGTCGCGGAGATCGAGAGCTTCCTCGTCGCCCACCAGCGCTACGCGCGCTCGCCGCTCACGCCCGCCGAGGCGGACACCTACGTCGACCAGGCGGCCTACGTCGCGACCCGGCTCGGTGTCCCGGACCCGCCGCGGACGGTGGCGCAGCTGGCCGAGCAGCTCGACGCCTACCGGCCCGAGCTGGAGACGACGCCGGGCGCGCTCGACGTCGTGCGCTTCCTCCTGCGGGAGCCGCCGCTGCCGTGGGTCGCCCGCCCGGGCTTCTGGATGCTGGCCGCCGGGGCGCTCGAGCTGCTGCCCGAGCACGCCCGCGACCTGCTCGGCCTGCGGCTGCCCGCCCCCCTGCGCCCCGCCGAGGGGCTGGCGCTGCGCGCCGTCGCGGGGCCGCTGGGCGTCCTGGGGACCCGCGCCGTCGGCTGGGCGCTCACCGACCCCGGCGAGCTGCGCAACGCCGCCGGGAGCTCGGCCGTCGCCGACCGCGACGCCTAGGCGCCGGGTCCGTCAGCCGACGATCGCGCTGACGAAGGCCTCGGGGTCGAAGGGCGCGAGGTCGTCCGGGCCCTCGCCCAGGCCGATGAGCTTGACCGGGACGCCGAGCTTGCGCTGGACGTTGACGACGATGCCGCCCTTGGCGGTGCCGTCCATCTTGGTCAGCGCGATGCCGGTGATGTCGACCTCGCGGGCGAACTCCTCCGCCTGGCGCATGCCGTTCTGCCCCGTCGTCGCGTCGAGGACGAGGAGGACCTCGCCCACGGGGGCGACCTTCTCCACGACCCGCTTGATCTTGCCGAGCTCGTCCATGAGCCCGCGCTTGGTGTGCAGCCGGCCAGCGGTGTCCACGATGACGACGTCGGACTCCAGCTCCACGCCGGCCTTGACGGCCTCGTAGGCGACGGAGGCCGGGTCGGCGCCCTCGCGGTCGGAGCGGACCACCGGGACGCCGATGCGCTCGCCCCAGGTCTGCAGCTGGTCGGCGGCGGCCGCGCGGAAGGTGTCCGCGGCCCCCAGGACGACGTCCTTGTCCTCGGCCACGAGGACGCGGCCGAGCTTGCCGACGGTCGTCGTCTTGCCGGTGCCGTTGACGCCGACGACGAGGATGACGGCCGGGTGATCGCCCTCCCGGCTGGCCGCGATGCGGCGGTCCATCGTGGGGTCGACCAGGCGCAGGAGGTCGTCGTGCAGCCACTGCCGCACCTGCTCGGCGTCCGTCGTGCCGTCGACCCGCACCTGCGTGCGCAGCGAGGCCACGAGCTCCTCGGTCGCCTCCACGCCGAGGTCGGAGGCGAGCAGCGTGTCCTCGACGTCCTCCCAGTCGCTCTCGGAGAGCCCGCCACGGGCGAGCAGGCCGAGCAGCACGCTGCCGAAGGTCGAGTTGGAGCGCGCCAGCCGCGCCCGCAGTCGCTGCAGGCGCCCCCGGGCCGACTCCGGGCGGTCGAGCCTGGCCGTCGGGGCCTCCGGTGGGGTGTCGACCGCGACGCCCCCGCCACGGTTGTCGACCTCACCCTCGGCCGGGGCGTCCGGCTCGAGGACGTCGGTGCCCCCCGTCGGCCTCCGGTCCACGCGCGGCGACCGCGGTCCGCGGCCTCCTCCGCGCACGAGCGCCACGAGGACGGCGAGGCCGCCCAGGGCCACCACGGTGACGAGGGTCAGGATCTCCCAGAGCTCATTGATCGGTCCCACGCGCACAGTCTCCCAGACGTCGGCGCCCGCCCCGGACGCCGTGGTGCGTGCCTCGGCTCAGCTCGCCGCGCGGTAGCCGTCGGTGGTGCGGGTCGCGCGCCCGTCGTCGCCGGCCTCGTCGGCCGCGGACTCCTCGGCGCGCACCGGGGTGCGGGTCACCCGGCCGTCCGCCGCGGGCGTCCCCGGGGCCGACAGGCCCGCGCGCTCGGCGGCGGTGCGGCCGAGCCGCTCGCCCCGCGTGCGCACCTTCTCCCCCGTGCGTCGTGCGCCCGCGATGAGCTCCTCGCCCTCGGCCGTCCAGAAGTCGCCACGCCCCTCGCGCCGGGCCTCGACCAGCACGTAGCCGACCACCCCGGCACCGACGGCGACGCAGAACAGCATGGCCAGGATGAGTGCGAGCATGCGCCCAGTCTCGCAAGGCCGGGTGGCGGGGAGCCAGTCGCAGCGGCGGCGTGTCCCCGCCGTCTTCGCGGGATCACCGCGGCGCCGCGCTTCTCAGACCGCCGCGCCGCCCGTCTCAGACCGCCGCGCCACCCCGGCGGACGCGCTCCCGCACCGAGGGCGGCACCGGCGTGCCCGCGCTGCGGGGGTCGGGCGCGGGGTCGTCGGCGACGACGCGCAGCGGGACGACGCCGGTCCAGGCCCCGGTGGGCTCGTCCGGCTCCCCGGGCCCGCCCGTGCGCACCTTCACGAGCCAGTCGCCGTCGCGGATCGGCAGCTCCATCACCTGGGTGGCCGCGACCTCCTTGGCGGTCATCGGCCGCACCTCCTCCTCGCGACCGGGCAGGATCGCGGCCGAGACGGCGGCCAGCGCCGCACGCCGCTCGTCGGCGCCGGTGAGCGGGCGCAGGCTGCCGTAGACGACCGCCGAGCGGTAGTTGGCCGAGGAGTCGAAGGTCGTGTGCGCCACGACCACGCCGTCGAGGAGCACGACGCTCACGGCGGCGGGCGCGCCCTCCGCGACGTGGCGCAGCGCGCCCGCCCCGGTCGACCCGTGCAGGAGCAGCCGGTCACCGTCGCGGACGACGAGCATCGGCACCACCCAGGGGGCGCCGTCGACCACGGTCGAGAGCGTGCCGACGAGCGTCGCGTCCAGGACGGCGTCAAGGTCGGCGCGGTCCGGTCGCGACCGCTCGGACAGGCGGCGGATGGCGCGGGGTGCGGTCACGGGCGGGTCCCCTCCTCCTCGAGGGCCCGGAGGACGCGGGCCAGCGTCTGCCGGGTCGAGGCGACGAGCGGGGGTGCGGCGTGCCCCTCGCGGAGCCGGAGCGCGCGCTCGGCCTGCTCGGCGGCCTCCCGCGGGCGGCCCTCGTCCAGGAGCGCCTTGGCGCGGTGCTGGTGCACGAGGGCGAGCATCGGGCCGTGCGCCGCGCCGTCCTCGCCGGCGACGGAGAAGACCTCCTCGGCGGCGTCGAGGAGCTCGTGCGCCTCGGCATACCCGCCGCTCCAGTGGTGCACGTGCGCGAGCCGCACGGCGGCGGCCGCCCAGCCCACGGTGAAGGGCTCGCGGTCCGCGAGCACCCGCTCCCCCGCCTCCCGCGCCCGCCCGAGCTCGCCGAGCATCCGCCAGAAGGCGACCGCGTCGGGATGGTCGGGCGTGCCCTCGCACCACTCGCGGGCCTCCTCGGGGTCGAGCAGCTCCTCGCGCAGGGTCTCGTCGTCGATGACGTAGGCGGGGTGCTCCCCGCCGCCGTAGACCTGGATCACGTGCGGGCCTCCTCGGGCGTCGGGGTCTGCGACGGTGCCGTCCGGGGCCCGTCCTCCTCGGCGGGCGCCGCCTCCCCCGGACCGCGCAGGGCGGCGGGGGTGACGTCGCGCAGCCGCTGGCTGAGGACGGTGGTGACGCCGTCGCCGCGCATCGAGACGCCGTAGAGGGCGTCGGCGATCTCCATCGTGCGCTTCTGGTGGGTGATGACGAT
>JASKZT010000381.1 GCA_030145965.1 Ornithinimicrobium sp. | reverse complement strand
GACGACCACGCGGCCGCCGCTGAGGGTCCCGACGCGTCGGCCGACCTCGACCATCTCGGCCGCCCCGCGCTCGAGCGTGACGCTGCCGAGGTAGACGACGCGGTGGCGGCCCTGGGGGTCCGGGGCGCCGGCGGGCGCGGGCTCGGCCGGGACGCGCGTGGTGTTGGCCACGACCGCGTGCTCGCGACGGAAGCGCGCGGCGTACTGCTGGTCGGCCAGCAGGAGGACGCGGCGGCCCTCCACCCAGCGCTCGAGCGCGCGGACGCCGGCGGCCGCCGGACGCCGCAGGGGCCGCGGCAGCCAGGTGCGCACCTCGAGCGCTGCCGCGGTGTCCTCGTGGACGTCCCAGACGACGGGGGGCAGGGACAGGCCGGCGCTGCTCGGCAGGAGCTCGGGGTCGTGGAGCAGGACCACGTCGTGGTGCGGGCCGAGCCGTCGCAGCAGGGCCCGGGCGGCGCGCTGGGCGGCCAGGCGTCGCCGCCCTCGGGACCGGGGCAGGTCGACCGCCTCGAGGCCGGCCGGGGACGTCGGCAGCGCCAGGTCGTAGCCGGAGAACGGGGCGGCGTAGGTCACCGACCAGCCGTCCTCGAGCAGGGCACGGATCTGCCGGTGCCAGATGCGGGCGTCCAGCGGGTGGTGGACGACGGTGACGACCAGGACCCTCGGCGCGTGCTCGGGGCGGGCGGTGCCGCTCACCCGGCGCCGCCGCCGGCCGGGGAGGGCGCCGTCGCCCCCTGCCCGCCCTTCCTCGCGGCCTTGGGCGCCGGGGTCTGCCGCTTCTTCTTCGCCTGACCGTAGCGCTCGGTGTAGGCGTCCACGACCTGGCCCGCGGCGCCGTCCATCATCAGCTCCCCGCGCTCCAGCCAGATCGCCCGCGTGCACGACTTCCTGATCGAGTCCGGGCTGTGGCTGACCATGAACACCGTGCCCGCGTGCTCGCGGATCTCGGCGATGCGCTCCTGGGCCCGCGCCTTGAACTGCGCGTCGCCGGTCGCCAGCGCCTCGTCGACGACGAGGATGTCGGGGATCACCGCGGTCGAGATGGCGAAGCGCAGCCGGGCGCCCATGCCCGAGGAGTAGGACTTCATCGGCAGGTCGATGAACTCGCCGATGTCGGCGAACTCGACGATCTCCTCGAACTTCTCGCGCACCTGCCGCGGCGTGAGCCCGAGGGCCTGAGCCCCGATCCAGATGTTGCGGCGGCCGCTGAGGTTGGGCATGAGGGCCGCGTTGACGCCGAGCAGGGACGCCTTGCCGCCGAGCCAGATCCGTCCCTCGGTCGGGGGGACCAGCCCGGCGATGCTGCGCAGCAGGGTGGACTTGCCCGAGCCGTTGCGGCCGACCAGGCCGACCGACTCGCCCCGGTAGGTGACGAACGACACGTGCTTGACGGCCTCGATCTCGCGCACGCCGACGTTGCGGGTGCTGCGGTTGAGCAGCCGGCGCAGCGCGCCCGCCTCGTCGTCGTCCTCGACCTTGCGACCGCTGCCGTAGACGCGGTAGGTGATGCTGACGTCGGAGGCGACGACCGAGGGGACCCGCTCGTCGGGGCCCACCGCGCCCTCCTCAGGCCCGGCCATACGAGGCCTCCCCCCGCCAGAAGACGACGAAGCCGACGAGGAAGAAGGCGAGCGCCCAGCCGCCGGCGACCAGCCAGGTGGTCAGGTCCACGGGGAACTCCCGCATGAGCGTCTCGCGCACCATGGTGAGCATGACCGCCACCGGCTGGTACTCCAGGAGGTGGCCCACCCAGGCGGGGGCGTTCTCGAACCGGCTCATCGAGTAGCTGACGCTGAAGAAGACGCCCGAGACGTAGCGCAGCAGCCGGACGACCAGCGGCAGGATGTTCGAGGCGTCGCGCACGGCGTGGATGACGCGCGCGACCAGCATGGCGACGCCCAGGCTGAAGACGAGCACGATGAGCAGCGCGACCGGGAACAGCAGCCAGCTGGGCGTGACGGGCTCCCCGACCGCCACCGCGATGAGCAGCAGCGTGAGGAAGGCCGGGACGGCGCTGAGGAACTCCGAGAGCACGACCGTGACGGGCAGCAGCACGCGCGGGAAGCGCAGCGAGCGCATCATGCCCATGCGGCTCAGCAGCGCCCGCCCGCCCGTCGTGATCGCCGACGCGATCGGGATGTAGGTGAACAGCCCCGCGGTGAGGAACACCACGAAGTTCTCGATCCCGCCCCGGGTCCCGATGAGGATGCCGAAGATGAGGTAGTAGGACACCCCCAGCATGAGGGGGTTGATGACGGCCCACAGCAGGCCGAGGTAGTTGTCCTGGTGCGAGGCGACGAAGTTGCCCTTGGCCAGCTCCCACATGAGGTGGCGGTGGCGCCACACGTCGGCGACGTAGGCGGGCAGGCCGGGCCGGGTCCCGACCTGCTTCAGCCCGTGGCGGGCAGCGAGCGCCTCGGCCTCCTGCGGCGAGAGAGCCGCACCGACCGAGTCGTCCGGGCCCGCGGTCGCGGTCACAGCCGGTGGACCCTCTCCCCTGCCTCGGTCTTGCCGCGGGTGTCGAAGAAGATCGTGGCGGCCGCGGTGAGCGCGGACAGGTCGTACT
>JASKZT010000344.1 GCA_030145965.1 Ornithinimicrobium sp. | reverse complement strand
CCCGGTGTTCCCGGCCTAGGTTCGCAGCAACTCGAAGGAGGCTCCCGATGGCAGGACCAGGCACTTTGTTGAGGCGGACCCGGTGGGCAGCGACACTGAGCGCGGCGGTCATGACGGGCACGCTGCTGGCGGCGGGCCTGGCGGCTGGCTCACCGCACACCACACCCGACGGCCCATGGGTCCAGGACGAGCAGAACCTGTCCCTCAGGGGCTTCTCCAGTTACGAGGAGCTGACCCGCGATCTCGAAGCCGTCGCGCGCTCGAGCCAGGGGCGGGTGACGCTGGAGACGGTGGGGCAGTCCAACGAGGGCCGCGACCTGAGGCTGGCGAAGGTCGGCACGGGCGACCGCAAGATCCTTTACATCACGCAGCAGCACGGCAACGAGCCGCACGGCACAGAGTCCGCGGTCCAGGCGCTCAAGGCCCTAGCGTCCAGGCAGGACAAGACGAGCGCGCTCATCCGTGAGGAGCTCACCGTCCTCATGCTCGTGCGCGTCAACCCGGACGGTTCTGAGCGGTACTGGCGCCAGAACGTCGATCCGGACTGCGACGACGACGTGGCCTCGTGCCTGCCCGGTCGCGGCTGGGACCCCAACCGGTGGCACGACCCACGGATCGACGACGCGGAGGTGCCGGTGCCGGAGACGGTGGCGGTGCGGGAGACGGTGCGCCGCTACCAGCCCGAGTTGATCGTGGACTACCACGGCCAGCTGACGTACGCCGGCGACGACGGCAGCATGATCACCACCTCGGTGCTGTGGCCCCAGTTCCCCGCCGACGTAGAGCTCACCCCGGAGCGCCGGGCTGCTATCAACACCTCCAAGCAGGTCTCGCGGCTGGTGTACGACCTGCTCGACTACGGCCCTGGCTCGGTGTCTCAGTTTCCGTCGGGGACAACCATGGGCACAGCACGCAACGCCTACGGCTACCTCGGCGCCGGCAGTGTGCTGCTCGAGCAGCGTGCCAACGCCGGCCAGAAGAGCGTGGGGATGCTCGTCCGGCAGGGCACGGACACGATGCTCGAGATCGCGGCAGCGGTCGCAGACGACAGCCTGGCGGACATCGACCCCGCGGCCGCGGAAGCGATCCCGTCGCGCGGGCCTCGGGTGCTCAACCCGCGCTCGGGCAGCACCCTCGACGAGTGCCGCCAGAGCTCCGGTGGCCACACCAGCGGCGAGGTCCGGGACGCCTCGGGCGAGCTGTACGACGCCGTCGTGGGCTACGCGAGCGACCGGATCCTCAACTCGGGCAGCAACGGCTACGTCGTCCCCACCGAGGAGGAGGCGTGCGCGATGTCAACGGCGTACGCCGCCCTCGTCGACGGCGACCCGGGGCTCGCCGCCGGCCTCGCCGCCCCGTACGACTACGAGGTGGTCCGGCTGCAGGACCCCGACACCGGCCGCGAGCACCTGCTGCTGGCGGAGCTCCCCGGCGGTGACGTCGTCCAGCGCGGCTGGGGGCTCTACGTCCACACACCAAGCGCTACGTCGGGGGCGGCCATCCAGGCTCCCTACCCGGGCTCGGCCACCTTCAGCGAACGCCTGGCGGCCCAGGTGTACGACGAGGCCGATGCGTCGCACCTGTTCGTCGCTGGGGCGCACCGCGCGGCCAATGACGCCAACGCCGAGTCCACCGAACCTGCGAACGTGACCCACAACAGCGGCAGCGTCTTTCACCGCATCCACCAGGTGGTCGTTCGAGACACCGACGACGTGTCGGTGCAGGTCCTCGGGACCAGCGGCGGTCTCAGGGACGTCGTCGTCACCTCGGGCGAGACGCCGCCCGGCCCGCTCACGGCTGACCTGGCCGAGAGGCTGGCCGCAGCGGAGTACGACGTTTGCCTCTTCGGGGACGGCTCGTGCACCAGGCTCGGCTCCACGACCAATGTCCAGGGCCAGTGGTCGCGCTCGGTCGACGCTCCCTGGGCGGCGGTCTACCCGTCCTTCGAGATCCGGCGCTTCGAGTCCCGCCGGTCGGAGTTCGCGGAGGCGATGGCCGCGGCCCTCTGAGCGTCCCCGCAACCCCGCCCGTCAGCCCGGGCGCCCCCCGGACCGCGGGCGGGGTTGCCGATTCAGTCGCCAGCTCGTCGTCGAGGGCTCAATGCGACGACCAGCCGTGCCAAGCGAAGAGGTGTGATCGGGGTCCGGTCCACGTCTTTTCGTGTCTCGAGGCGACGTTCACAGCCATTCGTCGAGCAGTGCTTCCCGCCGACCCTTGTGCCCGGGCCCGTCCGGTGCTAGGCACGGAGGGTGGGATCGGGTCGTGACGTGGTCCGCGTCGACTGGTGCCTGAGGGCGGCGGTCGGTGTGGTGCTGCTGGTCCTGGCGGTCTTCGTGGTCATCCGCGTCGTCGAGGACGTGCCGCACCTGCTTGCCGGGACACCGAGCGAGGATCCTTTCGGGCGCCGGTACGTTGAGCACCCATGGGAGGGGTACCTGCATATCGTCCCGGGCGCGCTGTTCCTCCTGCTGGCTGTGGCGCAGCTTTCGGTGCGGGTGCGGCGGCGCCACCTGAGGATGCACCGGCGCCTGGGCCGGGTCGCGGTTACCCTTGGGCTGGTCAGCGCGACGTTCGGGCTGGTCTTCGGAGCCCGGTATGCCTTCGGCGGGGCAC
>JASKZT010000330.1 GCA_030145965.1 Ornithinimicrobium sp. | reverse complement strand
AGGTCGCGATGGTGACCGGGCGGATCTCCTTGCGGGCGCCGGAGTACTCGCCGATCTCGTCCTCGGTCAGCGAGGTGCGGCGCAGGAGCTCCTCGCGCCACTGGCGGGCCGAGACGGTGTTGGTGACGAGGATGAGCGTGGTCGTCGAGCTGCGGGCCATGGCACCGGCGCCGACGAGCGTCTTGCCGGCGCCGCAGGGCAGCACCACGACGCCGGAGCCGCCGTCCCAGAAGCCGTCGACCGCCTGCTGCTGGTAGGGGCGCAGGGACCAGCCGCCGTCGGAGGCGGTGTCGAGGTCGATCGGGTGCGCCTCGCCGTCGACGTAGCCGGCCAGGTCCTCGGCGGGCCAGCCGATCTTGAGCAGCTCCTGCTTGAGGTGGCCACGCTCGGAGGGGTGGACGGCGACGGTGTCGTCGTCGACCGCGTCGCCGATGAGCGGCTTGACCTTCCGGTGGCGCAGCACCTCGGCCAGCACCGCGCGGTCGGTCGTGCGCAGGACGAGCCCGTGCTCGGGGTCCTTGTCGAGGGTGAGGCGGCCGTAGCGCGCCATCGTGTCCGCGACGTCGACGAGCAGCGCCTGGGGGACGGGGTAGCGGCTGTGCGTGAGCAGCGCGTGGACGACCTGCTCGGCGTCGTGGCCGGCGGCCCGCGCGTTCCACAGCCCCAGCGGCGTGACCCGGTAGGTGTGGATGTGCTCCGGGGCGCGCTCGAGCTCGGCGAAGGGCGCGATGTCGCGCCGCGCCGCCTCGGCGGCGGGGTGGTCCACCTCGAGGAGCAGGGTCTTGTCGGACTGGACGATCAGGGGGCCGTTCATCGTGGGGTCAACGGTATGCCGTGCCGCGCGCATTCCGCCGGGGGGAGGCGCGGCGTGGGGGAGGTGGTCCGCCCGGGTCGCGTGGGTCCGGCCCACCGGGTAGGACAGTCCCCGTGACCGCACCCCGCCTGGACGTCGAGCCGTGGGCGGTGCGCGAGCGCGGCGTCGACACCCGCGAGGAGGTGCTCGCGGTGTCCGAGACCCTCTTCGCCCTGTCCAACGGCTTCGTGGGCGTCCGCGGCACGCTGGAGGAGGGTCGGCCGCGCCAGGAGGCGGGGACGTTCCTCTCGGGCGTCTTCGAGACCTACCCCCTGTCCTACCCCGAGCACGGGTACGGGGACCCGCCGGAGGGCCAGGCCCTGGTCTCGGTCGCCGACGGCTCGGTCGTGCGCCTCCTCGCCGACGGGACGGCGCTGGACGTCGACGGCACGCCGCCCGCGGAGCACGAGCGGGTGCTCGACCTGCGGTCCGGCACGCTGGACCGGCGCGTCGGGTGGGTGCTGCCCTCGGGCACCACGCTCCGCGTGCGGGTGCGGCGCCTGGTCTCGCTGGCCGAGCGCTCCGTCGTCGTCCTGCGCTACGCCGTGCAGGCCGTCGACGGGCCGGCCCACCTCGTCCTGCGCTCGGACCTCGGCGGCGTCGAGCGGCCCGCGGTGACCACCGGCGACCCGCGGGTGGCCGAGGCGCTGGCCGACCCGATCCAGCCGCTGGACGGGCGCAAGGGGCGCGCCGGAGGGTCGACGGTCGGCCGCACCCGACGGTCCGGCGTCGTGGTCGCGGCCGCGGTCGAGCACCTCGTCGAGGGCGGCGGCGAGGTGTCCACCGAGGAGGTCGACGGCGGCCTGCGGACGACGGTGACCGCCGACCTCGCCGCGGGGGAGGAGCTGGTCCTGACCAAGGTGCTCGGCTACGCCTGGGACCGGGACGGGCGGCCCGCCGACGTCCTCGACCTCGCCGAGGCCGCCGTGGTGTCGGGCGCGGCCCGGGGGTGGCAGGGCCTGCTCGAGGCGCAGCGCTCCGTGCTCGACGAGCACTGGGCCACCGCCGACGTCGAGGTCGACGGGGACCCGGAGCTGCAGCAGGCGCTGCGCTACTGCCTCTTCCAGCTCCTGTGCGCATCGGCGCAGGTCGACGACGCCCCGGTCGGGGCCAAGGGCCTGACCGGGCTGGGCTACGACGGGCACACCTTCTGGGACGTCGAGGGCTTCGTCGTGCCCGCGCTGACCCTGCTGCGGCCCGAGGCCTCCGCGCGGCTGCTGCGGTGGCGGGCCGGGACCCTGGAGGAGGCCCGGCACCGCGCCCGGGTCCTCGACCTCGAGGGCGCGACCTTCGCCTGGCGCACGATCGACGGGCAGGAGTGCTCGCCCTACTGGCCCGCCAGCACCGCGGCCATGCACGTCAACGCGGACGTCTGCCGGGCGTTCTGGCTGCACCGCAACGCGACCGGCGAGCCCGGCTCCGCCCTGCGCCTCGGGGAGGTCCTCGTCGCGACCGCGCGGCTGTGGATGTCGATGGGCCACCGCGACGCCCACGGGGCCTGGCACCTCTTCGGGATGACGGGGCCGGACGAGTACACCGGCGTCGTCGACGACAACGTGTTCACCAACCTCATGGCGCGGCGCAACCTGCTCTGGGCGGCCGACGCGGCCGACGCGGAGCCCGACCTCGTGGCCGGGGAAGGCGTGGACGCGCGCGAGGTCGCCGACTGGCGGGCCGCGGCGGAGGACGTGCACGTGCCGTGGGACGAGGTGCGGCGGGTGCACCCCATGAACGCCGGCTTCACCGCCTACCGGGAGTGGCGCTTCGCCGACCACGCCGACGACTACCCGCTGCAGGACCATCACCACTACGCCAAGATCTACCGCCGCCAGGTGCTCAAGCAGGCCGACCTCGTCCAGGCGCTGTGGTGGTGCCGCGACGACTTCACCGACGAGGAGGTGGCGCGCGACCTCGACTACTACGAGGGCCGCACGGTGCGCGACTCCTCGCTGTCGGCCGCGGTCCAGGCCGTCGTCTGCGCCCAGGCCGGGCATCCCGACCTCGCGCTGCGCTACCTGCGCGAGGCCGCGCTCGTGGACCTGCGCGACGTGCAGGGCGACACCGACGACGGTCTGCACCTGGCGGCCGTCGCGGGCGCGTGGCTGGGGCTCGTCGCCGGGCTGGGCGGCCTGCGGGAGGACCACGAGGACCTCGAGCTGGCCCCGTCGTTGCCGCGGGCGCTGTCGCGCACGGCCTACCGGGTGAGCTGGCGGGGCCGGCTGCTCCACGTCGAGACCACCCGGGACGGCACGACGTTGACGCTGCTCCGCGGGGAGGAGCCGGTCGTCGTCGTCGTCGACGCCACCCGCGTGCAGGTCGGTCCCGGCGCGCCGGTCCACGTCCCCCTGCGCGAGCCCGCCCCCCTCCTGCCCGAGCCCACCCAGCCGCTCGGCCGCGAGCCCACCACCTGACCCCACCCCACCGAGCACGTGGGGTGGTGGTTCGGCCGCGCATCCCTCGCCACCCGCGGCGGACGGGTGCACGATGGGTCGGTCATGCCGACCGACGCCACCCCGGTGCTCGTCCTCCTCGAGGGGCCGAGCGACGTCGCCGCGCTCGAGGCCGTCCTGGCCCGGCGCGTGCCCGCGGTGCCCGGCGCGGCATACCGGCTCGTGGACATGGGAGGGGTGACCAACGCCGCCCGGCACCTGCGCCACGCTGCCCGGACGTGGCCCGGCCGGCCGGTCGTGGGGATGTGCGACGCGGGCGAGGCGGGCGTGGTCGTCCGCGCGCTGCAGGACCAGGGGCGGCCGGCGAGGAGCGCCGCGGACCTGCCCGACCAGGGCTTCTTCCTCTGCGACCGCGACCTGGAGGACGAGCTGATCCGTGCCCTCGGCGTGGAGGAGTGCCTCGACCTGCTGGAGGGTATGGCGCTGGGCCACCGGTTCCGGGCGTTCGGCCGGCAGCGGGCCTGGGTGGACCGTCCGGTGCAGGAGCGGCTGCACCGTTTCGCCGGGATCGCGAGCGGCCGGAAGGTGCGGCTGGCGGAGGCGATGGCGGCGCGGCTGGCGCCGGGGCGGGTGCCGCCACCGATGGCCGCCCTGGTCGCGCGCGTCGAGGACCTGGCCGTCGAGCGGTCGGGGCGCTGAGCCGGGTCGGCGCCCGCCGCGCCGCCGCCGTGCACGCCGTGGGGGAGGATGTGCCCATGACGACTCCCGCCCTGCCGATGACGGAGCCGATGCCCGGTCTGCCGGAGCGCGTGACGATCTACGAGGTCGGCCCGCGCGACGGCCTGCAGAACGAGAAGACCGCGGTGCCCGTGGAGGTCAAGGCGGAGTTCGTCCGCCGGCTGCTCGCGGCCGGGCTGGGCACGGTCGAGCTGACGAGCTTCGTCCCGCAGCGGTGGGTGCCGCAGCTCGGCGACGCGGAGGAGCTGCTCGACCTGCTCGGGCGGGCGGGGACCGGCCAGAGCCGCCCCGTGCTCGTGCCCAACGAGCGCGGGCTCGACCGCGCGCTCGAGAAGGGCGTGACGTCGGTGGCCGTCTTCGGCAGCGCGACCGAGACCTTCGCCCGCAAGAACCTCAACCGCTCGGTCGCCGAGTCGGTCGAGATGTTCGGGCCGGTCGTGCGGCGGGCGCTCGACGCCGGGGCGTGGGTGCGCGCCTACGTCTCGATGTGCTTCGGCGACCCGTGGGAGGGGCCGGTGCCCGTCGAGCAGGTCGTCGACGTCTGCGCGCGGCTCATGGACCTCGGCTGCGACCAGCTCTCCATCGGCGACACCATCGGCGTCGGCACCCCCGGGCACGTCCTGCGGCTGCTCGACGCCCTGGACGACGCCGGGATCGGGCCCGACCAGGTCGGCGTGCACTTCCACGACACCTACGGCCAGGCGCTGAGCAACACCCTGACCGCGCTCCAGCGGGGGGTGACGGTGGTCGACGCGTCCACCGGCGGGCTGGGCGGCTGCCCCTACGCCAGGTCGGCGACCGGCAACCTGGCGACGGAGGACCTCGTCTGGGCGCTCGACGGGCTCGGGATCGAGCACGGCACCGACCTGACGGCGCTGGTCGAGGCCAGCGTCTGGATGGCGGGGCAGCTGGGCCGGCCGTCGCCCTCGCGGGTCGTCAGGGCCCTCGCCGGCTCCTGACCCACCACCCGGCGTGTCCGGTGGGGTGAGGGGCCACCACCCGGTGTGTCCGGTGGGCATAGCCTGGGCGCACTATGTCGCGCGTCCTCGGGGTGCTCCGCTCGCCGTGGGTGCGGCGGGGGTTCGTCGTCGCGGCGGTGCTGGCGGCGGTCGTCGCGGTGGCCCTCGAGCGCGACGCGGTGGGGCAGGCGCTGCGCCAGGTCTCCTGGGGGTTCGTCGCGCTGGCGCTCGGGCTGTCGCTGCTCAACGTCGTCTTCGCCGCGCTGTCGTGGCGGGCGGTGAGCGCCGGGCTGGGCGCCCGGCTCGGCGTCCGTGACGCCTGCGTCGTCTACCTCGTGGGCCAGGTCGGCAAGTACCTGCCCGGCGGGGTGTGGAACATCCTCGCCTCCGCCGAGCTGGGCAGCGACCGCGGCGTCGAGCGGCGTCGCACCGTCGGCACGATGCTCGTCGCCGTGCTCCTGTCGGCCGTCGTCGCCGGCGTCCTCGTGCTCCTCACCCTGCCGGGCGCGGTCGGCACGGTCCTGGAGGACCACCGCTGGCTGGTCCTCCTCGCCCCGCTCGCGCTCGCGGGCGCCCTGCCCGTGGTCCTCAACCGCGTCCTCGTCACGCTGCTGCGGGTGACCCGGCAGGCCCCCGTGGCCGAGCGGATCGGCCCGGGCGCCGTGGTCGTGGCCGGCCTGTGGTCGCTCGCGTCGTGGGTCGCCGTCGGCCTGCAGGTCCTGGTGCTCGCCGTCGCGGTCGGCGCCCAGCCCGACGGCGAGCTGATGCAGCTGTCGTTGGGTGGCTACGCGCTCGCCTGGGTCGTGGGCACCGCCCTCGTGTTCCTCCCGGCCGGCGTCGGCGCGCGGGAGGCCGTGCTCGCGCTGGCCCTGGCGCCGGCCCTCGGCGCCGGCGGCATCCTCGTCGTCGTCCTGCTCTCGCGCGTGCTCCTCACCGCCGGGGACCTGCTCGCGGCGGGCGGCGGGCTCGCGCTCGCCCGGCTCGCCCCGCCCGGGTCGGTGGCTCCGCTCCCGTCGGGGGAGGAGCGGCGTCGCGGCCCGGCCGGCCCCTAGGGCAGACGCAGGTCGCGACGCCGGTAGCCCCAGACCCCGAGGGCCATGAGCGCGAGCGCGGCGGCGGTGACGAGCAGGACCGGGGTCCAGGCCATCTCCTCCACCGGCAGCGACGGCAGGGGGTCCCACGGGGTCAGCCGCACCAGCCACGCGGGCAGCCCCAGCACCGAGCCCACCCAGACGAGGAAGAACGACCACGCGACGACGACCCACACCAGCCAGCCCAGCCGTGGCACCCAGCCGTGCAGCAGCACCGCGATCCCGACCACGAGCAGGCCGCCCGGGGCCAGCGCCAGGGCCGCCCCGGCCGTCGAGAGCACCGGGCCGGCGTCGCCGCGACCGACCGCCTCCGGCACCGCGAGCAGCGCCCCGAAGACCACGAGCAGCGCGGTGCTGGCCAGCACCGCGAGGACGAGGTGGGACAGCGCCAGGCGGGTGCGCGTCGCGGCGGTGGCGAGCAGCAGCTCGGCGTGCCCCCGCTCCTCCTCGGCGGCCAGACGCTGCCACAGCTGCGCGCCGACGACGGCGACGAGCACGGCCACGAGCGTGAGCATGGCGACGAAGAAGGCGTCGACGAGCTGGTCGGCGCCCTGCCCCAGCCGGCGCAGCACGAACGCCAGCTGCGGGACCTGGGAGATCATCCGGTCGAAGCTCCCGGACAGCGAGCCCATCCCGAGCGCGAAGACGCCCAGCCCGACCAGCCAGCCCGCGACCGCGCCGCGCTGCAGCCGCCAGGCCAGCCCGGTGGTCGACAGCAGCGCCGGCCGAGCCCGCGCCGCGCCGGGCCGCACCGGCCACATCCCCGCGCCGTGGTCGCGCCGCGCCTCCAGGAGGTAGGCCGCCGCGACGAGCACCACGGTGAGCGTCGCCGGCAGCAGCAGCACCGCCCAGCGCTCGTCGGCGTAGGGGCGGGCGAGCGCCATCCACTCCAGCGGGGAGGCCCACGCCAGCCGCCGCGCGACCGACCCCTCCTCGGCCGCGTCGCCCAGCGCGCGGAGCAGGTAGGCGACCAGCAGCACCACGAGCCCGAGGCCCGTGGCGGCGCGCGCGGACGACGTCAGCTGCGCGGTGACCGCCCCCGCGCCGACGAAGACCGCCGCCACGAGCGCCAGCCCGAGGCCGAAGGCCACGGACCCCGCCACGGGCTGGCCGACGGCCACCATGGCCACGCTCACCAGGACGCCCAGGAGCGCGCAGGCCGTCAGCCCCACCAGCACGGCCGCGGTCAGCGGCACGTGCCGCCCCACCTGGCCGGAGCGCAGGAGCTCGGTGCGGCCCTCCTGCTCGTCGGCGCGGGTGACGCGCACCGTCCCGAGCACCGCCATGACGCCGGCGACGAGCGCGAGGAAGGTGCCGACCCGCCACACCGTGAACCCGCCCGCGGTCGTGAGGTCGGTCGGCGGGCCGAGCATCGCCCGCATCGTCGGGTTGGCGGCCATGAGGTCGAGCGCCCCGCCGCCGGCGAGGTCGCCGACGAGGGTCTCGTAGGCGGCCGCGGTGGCCGGCACGGTGGCCGCCATCGCGAGCACCCAGGCGAGGTAGAACCAGCGGCCGCGCCGCAGCGTCAGCCGCAGGAGCGTCGTCAGGCCGCTCACGGCGCCGGCTCCGTCCCGTCCGTGTCCTCGGCCCCGTCGTAGTGCCGCAGGAACAGCTCCTCCAGCGTCGGCGGGGCGGCCGTCAGCGAGCGGATGCCCAGCGGCGCGAGCCGGGCGACGAGGGCGCCCAGGGCCCCGTCGTCCACCTGGCACGCGAGGCGGTGGCCGTCGACCACGGCGTCGTGCAGCCCCGGCCCGGCGGCGAGCCCGGCGGGCACGGGCACCTCCAGCTCGACGTCGAGCTGGGTGCGGGTCAGGTGGCGCAGCTGGGCCAGCGTGCCGGTCTCCACGGTGCGGCCGGCCCGGATGATCGAGACCCGGTCGCACAGGTGCTCCACCTCCGAGAGGATGTGGCTGGAGAGCAGCACGGTCCGCCCGGCGTCACGGTCGGCGCGCACGACCTCGCGGAACTCCGCCTCCATGAGCGGGTCGAGCCCCGACGTCGGCTCGTCGAGCAGGAG
>JASKZT010000258.1 GCA_030145965.1 Ornithinimicrobium sp. | reverse complement strand
TCTCGGTGTCGGCGCTGCGCGGCTTGGCGAACTGCCCGGCCATCCGGCCGACCTTGACGATCGGCATGCCGGCACCGTAGGTGAGGACGACCGCCATCTGCAGGATCGTCTTGATCCGGTCCCGGATGTTGGGCCCGGTGACCTCGGCGAGCGTCTCGGCGCAGTCGCCGCCCTGGAGCGTGAACGCCCGGCCCGCGCTGACCTCGGCCATCCGCGCGCGCAGCAGGTCCGCCTCGCCGGCGAAGACGAGCGGCGGGTAGGTCGCGAGCACCGGCAGCACCTGCGCCAGCTCGGTCGGGTCCCAGGACGGCTGCTGCCGGGCGGGCAGGTCGGGCCAGTCGACGGGGGCGGTGCTGCCGAGCGAGGAGCTGGCGGTGTCAGTGCTCACCCGCACCATGATAGGAGCCGTCAGCGGCTGCTCCTGACGCAAGGTCAGGTACCCGCCGGACGCCCCTCGCCCTCGGGGGCGGCGTCGGCCGGCCGGTCGGCGGTCGTCGGGGTGTCCTGGGGCTCGGCCGCGGCCCGTGCGTCGTCGCCCTCCGCACCGGGGTGGTGGCGGGCGGCCAGGCCCTCGCGCGCCCGGTCGGTGACGTCGCTCAGACCCGCCCGCGCCCGCTCGGTCAGCTCGGCCGTGGCCTGCCCCAGCCCCTCCCGGGCGTGCCCCAGGCCGGCCCGGGCCCGGTCGGCGAGCCGCTGCTTGACGGTCGCGGCGTACTCGTCGACGTACTCCTGGCCGGAGAGCCGCTGCAGCTCGCGCATCACCTCGTCGGTGATCTCGCGCAGCGCCCGGTGGTTCTCGGTCTGCCCGGCGTACTCCGGGTGGTGGATCGGGCGGCCGATGCGCACGCCGACCCGGACCACGTTGGGGATCTTCTGGCCCGTCGGCTGCGCCTTGTCGGTGTCGATCATGGCGCACGGCACGATCGGCACGTCCGCGGCGACGGCGAGGCGCGCCACACCGGTCTTGCCGCGGTAGAGGCGCCCGTCGGGCGAGCGGGTCCCCTCCGGGTAGATCCCGAACAGCTCGCCCCGCCGCAGCACCTCCAGGCCCTTCTCCAGGGCGACAAGGGAGGCCTGGCCTCCGGCGCGGTCGATGGGGATCTGGCCGGTGACCCGCATGAACGTCCGGGTCAGCCAGCCCTTGACGCCCCTGCCGGTGAAGTACTCCTGCTTGGCCGGGAAGGTGATGCGCCGCTCGAGCACGAGCGGCAGGAACACCGAGTCCGAGAAGGACAGGTGGTTGCTGGCCAGGATCGCCGCGCCCGCGGCGGGGACGTGCTGGCGGCCCTCGACCCACGGGCGGAACACCAGACGTACCGGTGGCCCGACGACGAGGTGCTTGAGGATCCAGTAGATCACGCGCTTCCTCCTGCGCCGGTGCTGCGGGGTACGGTCGCGCAGACTCTACCCCCGCGGCGCGTGCGAGGATGGCTGCGTGGAGGAGAAGGCCGCATGACCGACCGGGGACCGCAGCCGGCGGACGACAAGGACGACGTGGACCGTCGCTTCCTCGAGATCGTCGCGGGCCTGGAGGCGCGGCCGGCCGACGACCCCGCGCCGAGCGGCCAGGAGCAGGACCGGCCGGCGCAGGACGACGACCAGACCGCTCCGCCAGCCGCCCCCGCCGAGCCGCCCGCACCGCCCAGCCACCTCGGCAGCGGCACCCCGCAGGGGATGGCGACCGACCACCGCTCCTACGAGGCGCCGGAGGAGGACGACCACTTCGTCCCGCCCCGCCCCGACCCCCTGCCCGCCGGCGACCTGCACTTCTGGGCCGTGCTCGTCGGGCTCGTCGTCGGCCCGCTGCTGGTCTTCCTCTCCGCGATCATCCCCGTCCTGGACGGGACGTGGACGTTCGTGGGCGCGGTGCTGACCGGTGCCGGCTTCGTGCTGCTCGTGCTGCGCCAGCCGCGCCACCGCCGTGACGACGACTGGGGCGCGCGGGTCTGACCCGCTCCGTACCGGCGGGCCACCGGGGCGCCCCTGCCCGGGGCGGCGCCCGGCGCGGTCAGAAGGTGAGGTCCACCCAGACCGGCAGGTGGTCGGTGGCCGCCGCCAGCGGCAGGCCGTCCAGGACGGCCGGGTCGCCGGGCACCGCGGTGACGTGCCCGCGGGCGAAGACCGCGTCGATGCGCCGGTGCGGGGACGCGGCCGGGAACGTCGGCCGGTCGTCCGACACCTCGCCCAGCTGCCCGGCCAGGAGGCCCCACGCCGCGCCGGTGCCGTCCTCGTTCAGGTCGCCGCCGACCACGAGCGGGGCGTCGGGTGCCAGGTCGAGGTCCTCGGTCAGCTCGCGCAGGACGGTGCCGACGTGCTCGACGCGCTGGGCCTCCACGAGCGGCAGGTGGACCGAGACGACGGTCACCGGCACGCGCCCTGGCGGGGTCACCCGGGCGACGGTGTAGCTGCGCGGGTTCTCCCGCAGGCCCACGCGCAGGCGACGGTCCGAGGAGTCGGTGGAGAGCACCCGCAGGCTCGTCATCAGGCTCGTGCCGCTGACCAGCCGTGTCCGGCCCGACCAGAGCAGCCCGGTCTCGCGGGCGAAGGCCGTGATCGCGTAGCTGGAGGCCGGGTGGCGCGGGACCTCCTGCAGGAGCAGGACGTCCGGGTCGACCGCCCGGACCACGGCGGCCGCGGCGCGCGCGTCGTCCTTGAGACCACGCAGGTTGTAGGACGCCACGCGCAGGGTGGAGGGACCGGGGGTGTGCGGCATACGCCCATCCTCGCGCACGTGCGCCGCGCCTCCGCTCACGGGCGGGTCCTGCCGGACGTGCCCGGCGACCACGCGGTGCGCGCGAGGTCCGCCGCGCCGACGAGCCCGGCCTCCACCCCCAGGGCGGCGGCCCGGACGGCCGGGACGGGGCGGTGGCCCCGGCCGGTGAGGTGGCGGGCGAGCGCCTCGCGCGCGGGGTCGAGCAGCAGGTCGCCGGCCTCGCTCGCCCCACCGCCGACGACGACCGTGCCGGGGTCGAGCGCCGCCACGAGGTTGGCCAGCCCGACGCCCAGCCAGCGACCGACCTCGGCGACGAGCCCGACGGCGACCGGGTCGCCCTCGCGGGCGGCGCGCGTGACGTCCTCACCCTCGACCCGGTCCGGGGAGCCGCACCGGCGCACGAGCGCCGCGGCGAAGGTGCTGCCCGCGCCGAGCAGGTCCAGGGCGTCGCGGCGCAGGACACCGCCCGAGGCGTACTGCTCCCAGCAGCCCCGGTTGCCGCACTCGCAGCGGCGTCCGTCCGGCACCACGGTCATGTGGCCGAACTCCCCCGCCAGCCCGTGCCGCCCGCGCTGCAGCGCCCCCTGCACGACGCTCGCGCCGCCGATGCCGGTGCCCAGGGTCACGAGGAGCAGGTGGGACTCCCCCCGCCCGGCACCGAACCGGTGCTCGGCCCAGGCCGCGGCGTTGGCGTCGTTGTCGACGACGACCGGCACACCCACCCGCGCCCCGACGGTCTCCTGGAGGGGCTC
>JASKZT010000233.1 GCA_030145965.1 Ornithinimicrobium sp. | reverse complement strand
TGGGAGGGTCGGGCCGGGGCGGTGTTCATGGCGCTGTGCACGACGCGGGCCGGGGCCAGCAGGTCGGCCGGGCCCACGGCCCAGCCCACCCGCAGCCCGGGCGCGCCGAAGGCCTTGCTCACCGACCCGAGCACGACCCCGGCGTCCGCGCCGGCCGCGTCGTGCAGGCCCGCGGGGCGCTCCCCGACGTGGAGCTCGAGGTAGACCTCGTCGGAGACCAGGACCACGTCCCGGTCCGCGCACGCCTCGGCGACCGTGGCCAGGGCCGCGGTGGAAGCCGTGCCCCCGGTCGGGTTGGCCGGGTGGTTGAGGACGACGAGCGAGACGTCGTCGTGCTCGTCGAGGGCCTCGAGCACCAGGTCGGCGTCGAGCGCCCCGCCGGCGCCCAGCCGGTAGCCCACCGACCGCGCCTGGCACAGGCGGGCCAGCGTGCGGTAGGAGACGAAGCCCGGGTCGGGCACGAGCACGGCGCTGCCGACCTCGACGTGGGCGGAGAAGAGCGCGAAGAGCGCCGCCTGGCTGCCGGCGGTCACCATGACCTGGTCACCCTCGGGCACCGGCAGGCCGTGCGCGGCCGCGTGGCGCCCTGCGACGGCGGCGACGAGGCCGGGGGAGCCGGTGTTGGGGCCGTAGGGCATCGGCCCGGCGTCGGCGCCCGCGGCGGTCAGCGCCCGGCGTGCGGCCTGCGGGACCGGCCAGCCGGGCTCGCCGAGCCCGAGGCTGACCGTGCCGAGCGGGGCGCCGACGGCCATGCGTCGGATGGGCGAGGCGGCCAGGCCGCCCGCCCGCACGGCGGGGCTCACCGCAGCGCGTCCTCGAGGACGGTGGCCGCGTCGGTGGAGGCGTCGCGGTACTTCACGACCACCGGCGCGTAGAGCGACAGGCCGAGCGAGGCGGCGTACGGGCCGCGGGCCGGTCGGCTGCCGGGCACGACGACGGCGCCCTCGGGCACCTCGCCGCGCAGCTCGCGCCCGTGGACCAGGTCGTAGACGGTCGTCCCCGAGGTCAGCGTGACACCCGGCGCGAGCACCGCGCCGGCGCGGACGACGACGCCCTCGTAGAGCCCGCACTGGGCGCCGACGAAGACGCCGTCCTCGACGACGACCGGTCGGGCGCCGACCGGCTCGAGGACGCCGCCCAGCTGCACCGCGGTGGAGAGGTGGACACCCTCGCCGACCTGGGCGCACGAGCCCACGAGCACGTGGCTGTCCACCATCGACCCGGCGCCGACGTGGCCGCCGACGTTGACGTAGCTCGGCGGCATGACCACGACGCCGGGCGCCAGGTGCGCCCCGCGACGCACCGACGTGCCACCGGGCACGACGCGGACCCCGTCGGTCAGGCGCATCCGCCGGGCCGGGACCAGCGAGCGGTCGACCGCGCCGCCGGGCCACTCCAGCTCGACGGTCTCGCTGTGCCGGAAGGCCGCGAGGATGCCCCGCTTGACCCAGCCGTGGGCCGACCAGGTGCCGTCCGGGCCCCGGGTCGCGGCCCGGATGCTGCCGTCCTCGAGGCCGGCGAGCAGCTCCTCGACCGCCTCGACGACCTCCTGGGCCGGGTCGTGCGCGGGGCCGGGCCCGCCGTCGCGGAAGACCTCCGCCAACCGGTGCGCCGTGCGGGTGCCGGCGCTCACGACGCCACCCCCACGAGGCGCCGGCGCAGCTGCCCGGTGCGCCGGTGCGCCTGGAGGCCGGCGAGGGCCTGCTGGACGGCGGTCCAGGTGGCCGGCTCCGCGGCGGCGAGCGGCGCGCGGACCGTCCCGGTGGCCAGCCCGAGGCAGGCGAGGGCGGCCTTGACCGGGACCGGGTTGGTCTCCACGAACATCGCCGCGACGAGCGGCGCGAGCAGGGCGGCCTGCTCGCGGGCCGTCGCGAGGTCACCGGTCGTGGCGGCCCGGACGAGCTCGGCGACCTCCACGGGCGCGACGTTGCCGACGACCGAGACCAGCCCGCGGGCACCGACGGCGACCGCGGCGAGCGCGACGTCGTCGTCCCCGGCGAGCACGGCCCGGCCGGAGGGCGCCTCCTGGCACAGCCGAGCGATCTGGCGGATGTCGCCGGAGGACTCCTTGAGGGCGACGACCTGCTCGACCTGCCAGATCGCCCGCATCGCCTCGGGGGTGAGGTTGAGGCCCGTGCGGCCGGGCACGTTGTAGGCGACGACGGGCAGCTCGGGCGCGGCGGCGGCCACGGCCCGGTAGTGGGCGAGGAGACCGCTGACCTGCGGCCGGCTGTAGTAGGGCGTGACGACGAGCAGCCCGTCGGCCCCCGCGGCGGCGGCCTGGCCGGCCAGCTCGCAGGTGCGCCCGGTGTCGTTGTGGCCCACGCCGACGACCACCGGCACCGGCCGGGGCGCGGCGGCGGCCAGCTCGACGGCCTGGCGCACCAGCGCGTGCCGCTCGGCGTCGTCCACGGTCGCGGCCTCGCCGGTCGAGCCGAGCACGACGAGGTGGTCGGCGCCCCGGCCGTCGGAGAGCACGTGCGCGACGAGCCGGCCGAACGCCGCGTGGTCCACCTCCGGCTTTCGCCCGGCGCCCCCCACGGCGTCGCCGCCGGTGCGGAAGGGCGTCGCCAGGGCGACGCCGAGACCGGTGAACGGGGTGGCGGTCGGGGAGGTGGACATCGTGGTGGCCTCTCGGGTCGGCCGGCTCCGCGGGGGGTGGGCCGGGTCGTGCGGTGGTCGGAGGGAGGTCGGTAGCCGGGTCAGGGGGCGGCGAGGACCGCGCGCAGGCGCTCCTCGGCCAGGTCGTCGAGGGTGTGGACCCCGGGGTCGGGGCGGGCGCGCAGCCACCGCGCGGCGGTCAGGGCGCCCGCGGCGAAGAGGTCGCGGTCGTGCGCGGTGTGCCGCAGCGTGATCGTCTCCAGCGCAGAGGCGACGACCACCTCGTGGTCGCCGACGACCGCCCCGAGCCGCAGGCTCGTCGTCGGCACCGCGTCGGCGGGCACCCCCGCGCCGGCGGCGAGCGCGTCGCGCAGCGTCAGCGCGGTGCCGCTGGGGGCGTCGACCTTGTGCCGGTGGTGGACGTCGGTCACGGCGAGGTCGACCTCGGCCGGCGCGTGCGCGGCATACCCGCCCAGGACGTGCGCGAGGCGTCGGACGAGCGCGACGCCGAGGGAGAAGTTGGGGGCGACGAGGACCCGCGCGCCCGGCCCGAGGTCGTCGAGCAGGGAGGGGTCCCAACCGGTCGTGCCGATCACGAGCGGGGTCGAGGTGCGGTCCGCCCAGGCCAGGTGCTCGCCCACGGCGGGCCCGGTGGACACGTCGATCGCGACGTCGACGGGCGCCTCGGGCACGGGGCCGCGACCGGTCGCCCAGCCGACGGCGAGGTCGTCGGCGGCGTCGGCGAGGGACCGGACCGCCGAGCCGAGCCGTCCGGTGCCGAGGAGTCCAAGGAGGAGGGGCACCCTAGAAGTATGG
>JASKZT010000182.1 GCA_030145965.1 Ornithinimicrobium sp. | reverse complement strand
TCATGGGCAAGGACAACATCACCTTCCACTCCCAGATCTGGCCCGCCGAGATGCTCGCGCACAACGGGGAGGGCAGCAAGGGCGGCGAGGTCGGCCCCTACGGGGAGCTCAACCTGCCGACCGAGGTGGTCTCCAGCGAGTTCCTCA
Source organism: Ornithinimicrobium sp. (assembly GCA_030145965.1). GTDB lineage: Bacteria > Actinomycetota > Actinomycetes > Actinomycetales > Dermatophilaceae > Ornithinicoccus. The sequence goes on along the minus strand of JASKZT010000182.1, from coordinate 2,475 downwards.
CGATGGAGGGCCGGCAGTTCTCCACCTCGCGCAGCGTCGTCATCTACGTGCGCGACGTGCTCGAGCGCTACCAGCCCGACGCGCTGCGCTACTTCCTCTCGGCGGCCGCGCCCGAGACGGCCGACTCCGACTTCTCCTGGCCGGAGTTCCTCAAGCGCACCAACACCGAGCTCGTCGCCGGGTGGGGCAACCTCGTCAACCGGACCGCCTCCATGATCGCCAAGAGCTTCGGCGAGATCCCCGCCCCCGGCCCCCTGGAGCCGGTCGACGAGGCGCTGCTGGAGCAGGTCCGTGCCGGGTTCGACACCGTGGGCGGCCTCATCGGCGCCCACCGGCAGAAGGCCGGCCTCGCCGAGGCCATGCGCCTCGTCGGCGAGGCCAACGCCTACGTCTCGACGACCGAGCCCTTCAAGCTCAAGGGCGAGGACCAGCGTGAGCGGCTGGCGACCGTCCTCCACGTGCTCGCCCAGGCGGTCGTGGACCTGAACACCCTCCTCTCGCCCTACCTGCCGCACAGCTCCACGGCGGTGCACCGGGCGCTCGGCGGCGAGGGCACCTTCCAGCCGATGCCCGAGGTCCGCGAGGTCAGCGACCTCGACGACCCGGCCCGCGGCGACTACCCGGTCATCACGGGGGAGTACTCCGCCGCCCCCCGCTGGGAGCACCGCCCGGTCCGGGTGGGCGCGCCGGTGGCGAGGCCGACGCCGATCTTCACCAAGCTCGACCCGTCGGTCGTCGACGAGGAGCGTGCCCGCCTCGGCCTGGTCGACGAGGCCCAGGTATGACGCTCGCGCACCACCCCCGGGCCGCCGCATGAGCGACACCCGCCTGGCCGAGCGCCCGGAGGCGCCCGACCGGCTGCCGCTGCCGGTGGTCGACAACCACTGCCACCTCGACATCCGCCGGGACGACGGCCCCGACGTGGCGCTGGCGCAGGTGGTCGCCGAGGCGGCGGCCGTCGGCGTCGACCGGCTCGTGCAGATCGGCTGCGACATCGCCTCGGCCCGGTGGACGGCGCAGGTCGTGGAGCAGCACCCCGCCCTGCTCGGCGGCGTCGCGATCCACCCCAACGAGGCGCCACGGCACGAGGCGGCGGGCGACCTCGACGAGGTCATCGACGAGATCGCCGCGCTCGCGGCCGGCCCGCGCATCCGGGTCGTCGGCGAGACCGGGCTGGACTACTTCCGCACCGGGCCCGAGGGCGTCGCCGCGCAGCACCACTCCTTCCGCCGGCACATCGCGATCGCCAAGGAGCTCGGGCTCGCCCTGCAGATCCACGACCGCGACGCGCACGAGGACGTCTTGGCGATCCTCGCCGAGGAGGGGGCGCCCGAGCGGACCGTCCTGCACTGCTTCTCCGGAGACATGGGGATGGCCCGCGAGTGCGTCCGCCGCGGCTACTACCTCTCCTTCGCCGGGACGGTGACCTTCCGCTCGGCCAGGGGCCTGCGCGACGCGCTGGCGGTCACGCCCCTCGAGCACCTGCTCGTCGAGACCGACGCGCCCTACCTCACCCCGACGCCGCACCGGGGCCGGGCCAACGCCCCCTACCTCGTCCCGCTCACGGTCCGCGCCATGGCCGCGACGCTGGGCACGAGCGTCCCGCAGCTGTGCGAGGCGCTGTCGGCCAACAGCGAGCGCGTCTACGGGCCCTGGGGCTGAGCCGTGGAGGAGCCAGAGCCGACCACCGCCGGGACGCTGCTCGGCCCGGCCGAGATCCGCGAGCTCGCGGCCCGGCTCGGGGTGCGCCCGACCAAGCAGTGGGGGCAGAACTTCGTCATCGACAAGGGGACCGTGCGGCGCATCGTCCGCGCCGCCGACGTGGGCCCCGAGGACGTCGTGCTCGAGGTCGGGCCCGGCCTCGGTTCGCTGACGCTCGCCCTGCTGCCGCACGTGCGTCACGTCACCGCCGTCGAGATCGACCCCGCGCTGGCCGCGCAGCTGCCGCGCACCGTCGCCTCGCTGGCGCCGTCGCTGGCCGACCGCCTCACCGTCCTGCAGGCCGACGCCCTGCGCGTCGGCGGCCTGCCCGACCCGCAGCCCACGGCCCTGGTGGCCAACCTGCCCTACAACGTCGCCGTCCCGGTCGTCCTGCACCTCCTGGCGACCGTGCCGACGCTGCGCACGGTGCTGGTCATGGTCCAGCTCGAGGTCGCCGAGCGCCTCGCCGCGGGCCCGGGGAGCAAGGTCTACGGCGTGCCCAGCGTCAAGGCCGCCTGGTACGCCGACGTCACCGGCGCCGGACGCATCGGCCGCAACGTCTTCTGGCCCGCGCCCAACGTCGACTCCGGTCTCGTGCGGATGGTGCGCCGCGAGCCGCCCGCGACCGGGGCCTCGCGCCAGGAGGTCTTCGCCGTCGTCGACGCCGCCTTCGCCCAGCGCCGCAAGACGCTGCGGGCCGCGCTGTGGGGCTGGGCGGGCGGCGGCGCCGCGGCCGAGGAGCTCCTCCGTGCCGCCGGTGTCGACCCGCGGGCG
>JASKZT010000173.1 GCA_030145965.1 Ornithinimicrobium sp. | reverse complement strand
CCCAGGTAGCTCCAGGCCGCCGGGATCGTGGCGATGACGACCATGACGATCGCGCCGGTGAGGTGGTCGTCCAGGAACGGGTTGGTGACCGTCGGCAGCGACGCGCCGTACATGAACAGGTACATCAGCGCCCCGGCCAGCGCGCCCAGCCGGGCGCCCGCGCCCAGGACCAGGGTCAGGCCGATGCCGAGCAGGCCGGCCATGAAGAGCACGTCGACCAGGCCGTTGCCCGCCATGCCGTTGTAGAAGCCCGCCAGCGGGCCCTCCACGCCCGAGAGGTACCCGGTGGTCGGCGAGCCGCCGTTGACGACCGCCCGCTCGGCGGGGGTGGCGAAGCCGAGGCCGAACAGCTTGTCGACGAACGCCCACAGGAAGTAGAAGCCGAACGCGATGCGCAGGACGCCGAGGGCGTAGCCGCCGGCGGCGGGCAGGAAGTGCCGCTCCGGGTGCAGGACGTCCAGGGTGACGTCGGCGGGGGCGTTCGTGCGGGTCGTGGTGGTGCTCATGACAGCCAGCTCCTTGGGTCGTGGTCCTTCGTGGCTGACTCCACCCTCCCACGGTCCGACGCCATGTAGTAGAGGAGGAGGTCCGTACTCCGGCAGGACCTTGGTCCTACGCCGCGTAGGAGGCGCCCGGCGCGGTGCGGCGGCCCGCCTACCGGACCCGCCTACCGGTCGAAGTGCCGGGCGCCCAGGACGGCCGCCTGGGTGCGCCGCTCCAGCCCGAGCTTGGCCAGGAGGCTGGTGACGTAGTTCTTCACCGTCTTCTCGGCCAGGAAGAGCGTCTGGGCGATCTGGCGGTTGGTCATGCCCTCGGAGATGAGCTGCAGGATGCGCCGCTCCTGCTCGGTGAGCAGGGCCAGCTTGTCGGCCTGCCGGTCGCCGTGGCGGAGCCGGTCCATGACCTTGGTGACCAGCGTGGGGTCGATGAGCGAGCGTCCCGCCGCGATGCTGCGGATGCCGTCGACGAGGTCGGTGCCGGCGATCTGCTTGAGGACGTAGCCGTCGGCGCCGGCCATGATCGCGGCGAAGAGCGCCTCGTCGTCGTCGTAGCTGGTCAGGATGAGGGCCCGGATGCCGGGGTCGGCGGCCCGGACGTCACGGCACACCTCGATGCCCGAGCCGTCGGGCAGCCGGCCGTCCAGGACGGCGACGTCGGGAGCCAGCTCGACGATCTGCCGGGTGGCCTCGACGGCGCTGCCGGACTCCCCCACGATCTCCAGGTCGGTCTCGGCCGAGAGCAGGTCGCGCAGGCCGCGCCGGACGAGCTCGTGGTCGTCGAGGAGGTAGACCCGGATGCGGCCCTGCTGCTCGTCCATGGGGCCCAGTCTCTCAGCTGGAGCGCTCGGCGACACCGTCCACGAGCGCGCGCAGCGCCTCCACGGCCGGGCCGGGCGCGAGGGTGTCGAGCAGGGCGCGGGCCTCGTCGGCGACGCGGGAGGCGTGCCCGCGGGCCTGCTCCATGGCCCGGTGGGACCGGAGCAGGCCGAGCGCCTCCTCGAGGTCGCCCGGGTCGGTGACCGGGCCGCGGGTCAGCTCGAGCAGCCGCGCGTCGGCGGGGTCGGTCGAGGTCCGGGCGTACAGGACCGGCAGGGTGGCCTTGCCCTCGCGCAGGTCGGTGCCCGGCGTCTTGCCGGAGGTGTCGGCCTGCGAGGCGACGTCGAGCAGGTCGTCGGCCAGCTGGAAGACGATCCCGAGCCGCTCGCCGAACCCCGTGAGCGTGGCGGTCGTCACCGGGTCGCACCCGCCGAACATCGCGCCGTAGCGAGCCGAGGTCGCGATGAGCGCCCCGGTCTTGTCCGCGAGGATCTCCAGGTAGGCCCGGACCGCGGCCGGGTCGTGGGCGTCGCCGGCCAGGGCGGCCCCGGCGGGAGCCGGGTCGAGGGTCTGGCGGTCGTCGCGGATCTGGCCGGCGCACAGCCGCACGAACGTCTCCGCCTGGATCCGGACCGCCTCGGCGCCCAGCCCCGCCACGACCGAGGAGGCCGTGCCGAAGAGCAGGTCGCCGACGAGGATCGCCGTGGCGTTGCCGTAGCGACGGTTGGCGCTCTGGACCCCGCGGCGCAGGTCTGCCTCGTCCATGACGTCGTCGTGGTAGAGCGAGGCCAGGTGGGTCAGCTCGACGCCCACGGCGGCGTCGACCACCTGCTCGTCCCAGCCCTGGCCGACCTCGCTGGCGAGGAGGGTCAGCAGCGGCCGGAACCGCTTGCCGCCGGCGGCGGCGAGGTGGCCGGACGCCTCTGCGACGAACGGGTCGTCGTGGTCGACGACCTCCGCCAGCCGCGCCGCGACCGCGACCATGCCGTCCGCCACCCGGGCGGCCAGCGCCGCGTCGACGCCCGGGATGGACTCGACGCCGACGACGGGGCTGACGGGGGCCCTCACCGCAGGAAGGCGGCGGTGCTCTGCGCCAGGTCGAGCATCGGCGAGGGCATGACGCCCAGCGCGAGGGTGACGGCGACGCCGGCGACGATGGCGATGGTGGTCAGGACCGAGGGGGTCACGACGGCCGTGTCCCCGGAGCCCTCCTCACCGCGCCACATGACGACGACGAGCTTGAAGTAGATGTAGGCGGTCACCGCGCTGGCGAGCACGCCGACGACGGCCAGCCAGGCCCAGCCCTGGCTCACCGCGGCCGAGAACACCGCGAACTTGCCGGTGAAGCCCGAGGTCAGCGGGATGCCGGTCAGGGCGAGCATGAGGAAGGTGAAGGCGGAGGCCACCCACGGCGAGCGACGCCCCAGGCCTGCCCACTGGCCCACCTGCGTGGCCTCGGTGCCCGAGGACCGGACGAGGAAGACGATCGCGAAGGCCGGGATCGTCATGAAGCCGTAGGCCGCGAGGTAGAACATCGTGCTCGAGATGCCCGCCTGGTCCAGCGACAGCAGCCCGACGAGGACGAAGCCCGCGTGGGCGATCGAGGAGTAGGCCAGGATCCGCTTGACGTCGGTCTGGACGATCGACAGCAGGGC
>JASKZT010000135.1 GCA_030145965.1 Ornithinimicrobium sp. | reverse complement strand
GCGTCCTTGAGGGTGGCGCTGCCCGTGGCCACCGGGACCACCTCGGCGCCCAGGAGCCGCATCCGGGCCACGTTCAGCGCCTGGCGGCGGGTGTCGACCTCGCCCATGTAGACGACGCAGTCGAGCCCGAGCAGGGCGGCGGCGGTGGCGGTCGCGACGCCGTGCTGCCCCGCGCCGGTCTCGGCGATCACCCGGCGCTTGCCCATCCGGACGGTGAGGAGCGCCTGCCCGAGGACGTTGTTGATCTTGTGCGAGCCGGTGTGGTTGAGGTCCTCCCGCTTGAGCAGGACCCGCGCCCGGCCGGCGTGCTCGGCGAAGCGCGGCACCTCGGTGAGCGCGCTGGGGCGGCCCGTGTAGTCGCGCTGCAGGCGCGCCAGCTCGGCGGTGAAGTCGGGGTCGCCCATCGCGTCGTGCCACGCGTGGTCGAGCTCCTCGAGGGCGGCGACGAGCGCCTCGGGCACGTAGCGGCCGCCGAAGTCGCCGAAGCGGCCGACCCCCGGGCTCACGAGCGGCCCCCGGTGCCGCGGTGGTGCCCGCCGTGCACCGCCGGGTGCGCGGCCGCGGCGAGCAGGCCGGCGACGGCGTCGCGCGGGCTGGGCCCGGTCACGAGGGCCTCGCCCACGAGCACGGCCTGGGCACCCGCCTCCGCGAAGGCCATGACGTCGAGCGGTCCGCGGACCCCCGACTCGGCGACCCGGACGACGCCCTCGGGCACGCCGGGGGCGAGCCGGGCGAACGTGCCGCGGTCGACCTCGAGGGTCCTCAGGTCGCGGTTGTTGATGCCGACGACGCGGGCACCGGCGTCGACGGCGCGGGTGACCTCCTCCTCGTCGTGGGCCTCGACGAGCGCGTGCATGCCGAGGGACTCCACCCGCTCCAGCAGCCCGACGAGCACCTCCTGCGGCAGGGCCGCGACGATGAGGAGGACGAGGTCGGCACCGTGGGCGCGGGCCTCCCAGACCTGGTAGGGGTCGACGACGAAGTCCTTGCGCAGGACCGGCACGTCGACCCGGGCGCGCACCGCGTCGAGGTCGGCCAGCGACCCGCCGAAGCGGCGGTGCTCGGTGAGGACGCTGATGACGCTGGCCCCGCCCGCGGCGTAGTCGGCGGCGAGCGCTGCGGGGTCGGCGATCGCCGCGAGCGCGCCCTTGCTGGGGCTGCTGCGCTTGACCTCGGCGATGACGTGGACGCCCTCGCGCGGGGCCAGGTGGGCGGTGGCGTCGAGGGCGGAGGGCGCCCGGAGGGCGTGCTCCTTCAGCGCCTCGAGCGGCAGGGCCGCTCGGCGGTGGGACAGGTCCTCACGGACGCCCTCGATGATCTGATCCAGCACGGTCGGCACGCCCCCAGCGTAGACGTCCGCGCCGGGCGCCCCGACGTCCGGGGTGAGCGGGGCACCAGCGCCCGGTGCGTCAGGTCCGGGCCGGCCCCCCGGCCGAGCCCTGGCCGGCGGGCGACCCGTGGCGCGCGTCCGAGCCTTGGGCGGCGCGCTCCATGGCGTACCAGACGAGCGCGCCGAGCAGGAAGACGACGAGGCCGCCCCACATGAGCGCCAGGGGACCGAAGACCGCCGCGTAGCAGCCGACGGCGGCCGACACCAGCATGATGGCCACCCCGGTCCAGGCGGCGCGGCTGTGGCCGTGGTCGTCGTCGTGCATGAGCGGGCTCCTCGGGTGGTTCGGGGGTTCGGTGGCGGGCGGGGTGCCCGCGGTCTGGGCCCATTGTGCCAGCCCCCGGTGCGGACGGACCGACCCTGGGTGGGTGCGTCGGGCGCTCAGCCCTGCGTCGGGTCGCGTCCCTCGGAGAGGTCGCGCCAGTCCTGCGCGTCCCGGCGGCGGACTGCCTCCGTGCCGTCCGGGTCGTCGTCGCGGGGCGGTCGCGGCGACCGGGGCCGCACGGCGGGGTCCGGCCCCCGCCACCACAGCAACGCCCCGGCGGCGGCGAGCAGCGCCGCGGCGCAGCCCACCCACAGCCAGCCGGTGCGGTCGGCGGACACGACCGCGGCCCCGGACGACGCGGTGGCACCGAGCGCGCCCGTGCCCGCCCCGGCCAGCGTCGCGAGGGCCGCCGCCACCGCGACCGGCCCCGCGACGCGGACCCGCGCCAGCGCGAGGACGAGGGCGAGGGCGGCGACGAGGGCGACCGGGGCCAGCCAGGGGACGAGCTCGGAGGCCCCCACCGCGCCCCTGGTCCGCGGTGCGCCGGGGGCCACCTCGGTGACCGTGCGCACCCAGGGCTGGGTCGTGGCCAGGAGCAGCAGACCGAGCCCGAGGAGCGCGGTCGCGGCCCACGCCCGGCGGCTCACCCCAGGGGGTCCTCGCTGCGCTGCTGCGCGGCCCAGGAGCCGTGCATGCGGGAGTAGACCCCGCCCCGGCCGACGAGGTCGCGGTGGTGGCCCACCTCGACGACGCGGCCCGCGTCGACGACGACCACGAGGTCGGCCGCCTCCGCCGTGGACAGGCGGTGGGCGATGGCGACGGACGTCCGCCCGCGGGTCAGACCCTCCAGGGCCCGCTGGACCCGCACCTCGGTGGAGGGGTCGACGGCGCTGGTGGCCTCGTCGAGGACGAGCAGGTCGGGGTCGGCCAGGTAGGCCCGCGCGATCGCGACGAGCTGCCGCTCCCCCACCGACAGCGACTCCCCCCGCTGCCCGACGTGGGTGGCCAGGCCGTGCGGGAGACCGTCGACCCAGGCGTCCAGGCCCAGCTCGGTCACGGCCAGGGCCACCTCCTCGTCGTCGGCGTCCGGCCGGCCGAAGCGGATGTTGGCGGCCACGTCGTCGTCGAAGAGGAAGCCCTCCTGGGGCACGAGCACGACCCGGGACCGCAGCGAGGCGAAGGAGAGCCGGCGCAGGTCCACCCCGTCGAGCAGGACCCGCCCGTCGGTGGGGTCCATGAGCCGCGTCAGGAGCTTGGCCATCGTCGTCTTGCCCGAGCCGGTCTCGCCGACGATCGCCACGCGGGTGTGCGGCTCGATGCGCAGCGACACCTCGCGCAGCACCGGCTCCCCTCCGGGGTAGGCGAAGACCACGTCCTCGAACTCCACGGTGATCGGCCCGCGCTCCTGGGCGATGCCCTCCTCCCCCGGGTCGGCGACGTCGGCCGGGGTGTCGACGACGCCGATCACCCGGCGCCAGCCGGCCACGGCGTTCTGGAGCTCGTTGAGGATCTCGGTCGCCATGAGGACCGGCTGGGTGAAGAGGTTGACGAGGAAGAGGAAGGCGAGCAGCTGGCCCAGCGTCACGTCGCCGCGCACCGCGAGCACGGTGCCCGCGGCGAGGACCACGGCGGTGGTGATGCCCGCGAAGGCCTGGCCGGAGACGAAGGCCATCACCGAGCGGATCTGGGCCCGGATCGCCGAGCGGCGGTGGTCCTCGACGGCGCGGTCGATGCGCTCGGAGGTCCGGTCCTCGACGCCGTAGGCGCGGATCGTGCCGGCGCCGACGATGGCCTCGCTCACGGCACCGAGCATGTCGCCGACCCGGGTGCGCACCGCGCCGTAGGCCTCCCCCAGCATCGGCTGGAAGCGGCCGATGAGGAAGACGAGCGGGATGAAGCACAGGTAGACCACGAGGGCCAGGACCGGGCTGTAGAACAGCATGAGCAGCGTCGCCAGCATGATCTGGGCGGTCGAGATCAGCAGCATCAGGCCGCCGAACTGGACGAACATCGAGATCGTGTCGACGTCGCTGGTCACCCGCGAGACCAGCGAGCCGCGCCGTTCCGTGCTCTGCGTGAGCACGGACAGGTCGTGGATGTGCCGGAAGGCGCGCAGCCGCAGCGTCGCCAGCCCGTTCTCGGCGGCGGTGAACAGCCGCACGTTGACGAAGTACTGCGCCAGGCTGGTCACGACGACGGCGCCCGCGGCCACGAGGACGGCGGTGAGCACGAAGCGCAGGTCGGGGCCGCCGTCGGCGAGGATGCCGTTGTCCGTCGTCTGCTGGACGACGAAGGGGATGAGCACCCGGCCCAGCGTGGCCAGGACCGCGAGCGCGACCGTCAGGCCCAGGCCGTGCTTGAGCTCGGGCGAGAGCTCCAGGCCGCGGCGCAGCGTGGCCATCGTGCCCAGGCGGCTCTGCGCCTCGATCCGGCTGCTGGTGAAGCTGTCGTCGCTCACGCGCCCTCCTCCCCGCGCTCGACCGCGGCCCGTTCGGCGGCCTCCCGGGCGTAGGCGTGGACGAGGTCGGAGTAGCCGCGGCAGCGGCGCACGAGCTCGGCGTGCGTGCCGTGGTCGACCACCCTCCCGTGCTCGACGTAGACGACCTGGTCGGCCAGGGTGATCGTCGCCATCCGGTAGGCGACGACGAGCACGGTCATGCCGGTGCGCGTCTCCCGCAGGCCGGTCAGGATGGCCTGCTCGACCGAGGGGTCGACCGCGCTGGTCGCGTCGTCGAGCACGAGGAGGCGCGGGCGGCGCCAGACCGCGCGGGCCAGGGCGATCCGCTGGCGCTGACCGCCGGACAGGCTGCCTCCGCGCTCGCCGATGGTGGTGTCCAGCCCCTCCGGCATGGCGCGCACGA
>JASKZT010000128.1 GCA_030145965.1 Ornithinimicrobium sp. | reverse complement strand
GGCCGAGCTGGTAGCGCGTGTCCGCCCCGTGCTGGGTCATGAGGGCCGCGATCCGGCGGCGCACGGTCCGCAGCGAGAGCCTGAGCTGGCGGGCGACCGCCTCGTCCTTGAGACCCAGCGCGAGCAGCTCGAGCAGCCGCGCGTCCCCCACCGACGCCTCGCGGCCGGGCGCCGGCTCGGCCCGCCGCCACAGCTCCTCGAAGAGCGCGACGAAGACCTCCCGCACCACGGGGTCGCGGACGAGCAGGTAGTCCTCGTCGGGTGCGGCGCCCTGCAGGAGCACGGCCTGGGTGCCGAAGACCCCGAAGCCGACCGGGACGGCGTCACCGGGGACGTAGCGCTGCACCTCTCCCTCGGCCGCCCGGCGCGCCGCGAAGGCCTCCCACCGGGGGTCGGCGAGGGCCAACTGGGGGAAGATCGAGCGGCTCGTGCGGCCGCTGGCCTGCCAGCGCTCCCGCTGGCGCACGACCGCCTCCTCGTAGCCGGGACCGTCCGCCACCGAGCGGCTGGCCTGGAGCAGCTCGCCGGAGGACGTCCGGAGCAGGTGGTCGACCGCGACGGAGGCCTCCGAGGGGGGCACCCGCTCCCACGGGGGCATCCGGGGGCCGGAGAGCTGGAGCCCGCGGCGGTAGTCGAACTCGAAGGTCGCGAGCGTCTCCCGCAGCCGCTGGAGCCGGCGTCGCCGGTCGGTGAGCTCGGCCTCCTCCCCGTCCAGCAGCCGGCCCACGGTCGCGCGCGGGTCGTCCACCCGGACGGTGCCGTCGGCGCTCTGCCGGACCAGCCCCAGCTGCTCGAGCTCGTCGAGCAGCCGGCTGGTCCGGCTGGTCGACCAGCCCACCGACTCCGCGTGGTCGTCGACGCTGCCCGCCGGGCTGCGCAGGACGTGGCGGTAGAGCAGCTGGGCCTCGTCGCCCAGGTCGAGGGGGGCGCCCGCTGGTTGAGGGTTCACCCATGGCAGGTTAGGGACACTGACAGGATCGGGCCAGCGCAGGCGCCCCCGACATGGCTAGAGTTGCTCCCAGTCGGGCGACACCGTCAGGGGACGCGAGCGCCCGCTCAGGGGGCGCGGTCGGCGCCGGGGCCATGGTCCCGACGCCGACCGCGCTGGGGCGGCGAAGCCCCTCCCTCGTCTCAGAGCCCGAGCTCGCGGGCCGCCTCCGTCGAGGAGGCGCGCAGGAACTCCGTGCACCGTGCCCGCTCCTCCTCCTCACCGATCCGTCCCGCCGCACGCGCCAGCGCCGCCAGCGCCCGCAGGAAGCCGCGGTTGGGCTCGTGCGTCCACGGCACCGGGCCCTGCCCGCGCCAGCCCGCACGGCGCAGGGCGTCCAGGCCGCGGTGGTAGCCGGTGCGCGCGAAGGCGTAACCCCCGACGTGGTCCCCGGCCTCGAGGGCGCGCTCGGCCAGCACCGCCCAGGCGAGGCTGGACGTGGGGTGCGCCGCGGCGACCTCACGCGCGTCCTTCTGCCGCAGCGCCGCCGCGGCCGGGTCCTCCGGCAGGTGGGTCGGCGGGATGCCGAGCAGGTCGCCCCCGACGCTCACCGGTGGGTCCCGGCGGAGCGCAGGTGCTCGCAGGCCTCGACGACCCGGGCAGACAGGGACGCCTCCGCCTCCTTGCCCCAGGTGCGGGGGTCGTACATCTTCTTGTTGCCGACCTCGCCGTCGATCTTGAGGACGCCGTCGTAGTTCTTCAGCATGAAGCCGGCCACCGGGCGGGTGAAGGCGTACTGGGTGTCGGTGTCGATGTTCATCTTCACCACGCCGTAGTCGACGGCGTCGGAGATCTCCTGCGCGCTGGAGCCGGAGCCGCCGTGGAAGACGAGGTCGAACGGACGCTCGTCCTCGCCCAGCCCGAGCTCGCGCGCAGCGGCCGCCTGGGCCTCCTCGAGGATCTCGGGGCGCAGGGTGACGTTGCCCGGCTTGTAGACGCCGTGCACGTTGCCGAAGGTCAGCGCGGTCAGGTAGCGGGCCTTGTCGGCGCCCCCCAGCGCGCGGATCGTGGCGACCGCGTCCTCGGGGGTGGTGTAGAGCTGGTCGTTGATCTCGTTGTCGACGCCGTCCTCCTCGCCGCCCACGACGCCGATCTCCACCTCGAGGAGGGTCCGCGCCCGGGCCGACAGCTCGAGGAGCTCGGCGGCGATCTGGAGGTTCTCCTCCAGGGGGGTGGCCGAGCCGTCCCACATGTGCGACTGGAAGTAGGGCAGCCCACCCTGCTCGACGCGCTCGATCGAGGCGGCCAGCAGCGGCCGGACGAAGCCGTCGAGCTTGTCCTTGGGGCAGTGGTCCGTGTGCAGGGCGATGTTCACGTCGTACTTCTTGGCGACCTCGTGCGCGAACGCGCTGAAGGCGAGCGAGCCGGTGACCATGTCCTTGACGCCCTGGCCCGAGAAGTACTCCGCCCCACCGGTGGAGACCTGGATGATGCCGTCGCTCCCCGCGTCGGCGAAGCCCTTGATGGCGGCGTTGAGCGTCTGGCTGGAGGTCACGTTGATCGCCGGGTAGGCGAACCTCTCGGCCTTGGCCCGGTCGATCATCTCGGCGTAGACCTCGGGGGTGGCGATGGGCATGGGTCCTCCTCGTGACGCAGCTGTGCGGTCGGCTGGCCCCATGCTGTCACAGCCGCCCCGCGCTCCGGCCTGCTACGTCACCCCTCCCTGGCGCCCGGTCCGGGCCCGCGTCAGGCGCGACCCGCGTGCTGGAGGGCCCAGTGGTACATGACGATCGCGGCCGCGGCGCCGGCGTTGACCGAGCGCGTCGAGCCGTGCTGGGTGATGGCCAGCACGGCCTCGCAGGCGGCCAGCGCCTCCGGGCTCAGGCCCGGGCCCTCCTGGCCCAGGAGCAGGACGCACCGCTCGGGCACGGCATACCCCTCGAGCGGGACGGACCCGGGGACGTTGTCGACGCCCAGGACGGGCAGGTCCCGCTCCGCCGCCCACGCGGCCAGCGAGGCGACGTCGGGGTGGTGGTGCTCGTGCTGGTAGCGGTCGGTCACCATGGCACCGCGCCGGTTCCACCGGCGGCGCCCGACGATGTGGAAGGCGGCCGCGTTGAACGCGTTGGCGGTGCGGATGACCGAGCCGATGTTGAAGTCGTGCTCCCAGTTCTCCACCGCGACGTGGAAGCCGTGCCTGCGGGTGTCGAGGTCGGCGACGACCGCCTCCTGCCGCCAGTAGCGGTAGCGGTCCACGACGTTGCGGGTGTCACCCGCCTCGAGCAGCCGCGGGTCGAGGTGCTCGGGCAGGGCGCCGTCCGGGCCCGTGGGCCAGGGGCCCTGCCACGGGCCGGCGCCGACGCTCACGCCGACCGGCCCCGGTGGCCCCGGCGGACCCGGCTCACGACGAACCAGCACACCGCGAGGACCACCACGGCGAGGACGACCGTCTGGAAGATCCCGGCGTACTCCTCGACCACGTGCCAGTTCTCCCCCAGCTGGTAGCCGGCGACGATGAAGATCGAGTTCCAGATGAGGCTGCCCGCCGCCGTCAGCGCGGTGAAGACGAGCAGCGGCATCCGCTCGATCCCGGCCGGGACCGAGATGAGGCTGCGGAAGATGGGGATCATCCGGCCGAAGAAGATGGCCTTGTGACCGTGGCGCTGGAACCACGCCTCGGTCCGGTCGAGGTCGTCGAGGTCGACGAGGGGCAGCCGGCCCCAGATGGCCCGG
>JASKZT010000105.1 GCA_030145965.1 Ornithinimicrobium sp. | reverse complement strand
GCGATCCGCAAGGACGTGCTCGCCAAGTGCTACGGCGGCGACATCAGCCGCAAGCGCAAGCTGCTGGAGAAGCAGAAGGAGGGCAAGAAGCGGATGAAGATGGTCGGCTCCGTGGAGGTCCCGCAGGAGGCGTTCATCGCCGCGCTGTCCCAGGACGGGGGCTCGGCCGCCGCCGAGAAGGGCAAGAAGTGAGCGCCGGCCCCGGCCGGGCCGAGGACGGCCGCGGGGAGTCGACGGAGCCCCTGGTGCCGCGGGGCCACTACGCCCTCGGCCACCCGGCCATCGGCCCGCGGCCGCTCGCGCGCACCCGCTCCTTCACCCGTCGCGGCGGGCGGATGCCCCGCACCCACCAGGCCGCCTGGGACCGGTATGCCGCGGACGTGGTGCTCGACGTCCCCCGTCCGCTGGGGAGCACCTCCACCGTCGTGGACCCCGCCTACGTCCTGGACCCGGTCGACGTCTTCGGCCGCCGGGCACCGCTGGTCGTCGAGATCGGGTCGGGAGCCGGTGACGCGCTCGTCGCCGGCGCGCTGGCCCGGCCGGACCTGGACCTCGTGGCGCTGGAGGTCTGGCGCCCGGGCATCGGGCACACCCTGGCCAAGATGGAGCAGTCGGCCGGGGCGGCCCTGCCCAACGTCCGGGTGGTCGAGGCCGACGCCCAGGTGGCGCTGCGCACGATGCTGGCGCCGGGCTCGGTCCACGAGGTGTGGACCTTCTTCCCCGACCCCTGGCCCAAGGCGCGGCACCACAAGCGCCGCATCGTCGGCCCGGAGCTCGCGGCGACGGTCCTGCGGCTGCTCGAGCCTGGCGGCGTCTGGCGCCTGGCCACCGACTGGACCGATTACGCCGAGGCCATGCGCGAGGTGCTCGACGCCGACCCCCGGCTCCGGCTCGTCTCGACAGACCGCGCGCCCCTGCGGCCGGTCACCCGGTTCGAGCGTCGCGGCGTCGCGGAGGGCCGCACGATCACCGACCTCGCCTACGCCCCGGCCTGACCGCGGCCCGCGGCCGCGCCTCAGTCGCCGACGGCCTCGCGGGCCCGCTTGACCAGCCGGGGGTCGGGGCGCAGGACCACGTCGTGGTCCTTGCCCTCGTAGTCGAACTGGCTGAGGAAGTGGCGCATCGCGTTGATGCGGGCCCGCTTCTTGTCGTTGGACTTGATCGTGATCCACGGCGCCCAGTCGGTGTCGGTCCGGCGGAACATCTCCTCCTTGGCCGCGGTGTAGTCCTCCCAGCGGTCCAGCGACTCCAGGTCCATCGGGGAGAGCTTCCACTGCCGCACCGGGTCCAGCTGCCGGATGGCGAAGCGGGTGCGCTGCTCGGTCCGGGTGACGGAGAACCAGAACTTGGTGATCGTCACGCCCGACTCCACGAGCATCTGCTCGAAGGCCGGCGCCTGCCCCATGAACTGCTCGTACTCCTTCTGGGAGCAGAAGCCCATGACCCGCTCGACCCCGGCGCGGTTGTACCAGCTGCGGTCGAAGAGGACCGTCTCCCCGGCGGTCGGCAGGTGCTGGACGTAGCGCTGGAAGTACCACTGCCCCGACTCGACCTCGGTCGGGCGGTTGAGCGCCACGACGCGGGCGCCGCGCGGGTTCAGGTGCTCGGTGAAGCGCTGGATCGAGCCTCCCTTGCCGGCCGCGTCACGCCCCTCGAAGACGAGCACGTGCCGGCTGTCGTTGTCCTTGGCCCAGTACTGGAACTTGAGCAGCTCCACCTGCAGCAGCCACTTCTCGACCTCGTAGTAGTCACGGCTCATCCGCTCGGAGTAGGGGTAGTCCTCCCGCCACGTGTCCACGGCGCTGCCGTCGGGCGTGATGAGGTCCGGGTCCGACCCCTGGTCGTCCCGGACCGTGTAGCCCTCCTCACGGAGGTGGTCGATGTACTCGCGAAGGCGCTGCTGCACCCCACGACCCTAGCGCGCGACCGCAGGGCGGGCAGGCAGGACGGCACCCGTCCCTCGCCGCTCGTCCCGGGTGGGAGGATGGGGGGTATGCCGTCCGCGTTCCCTCCCGGTGAGCCGGCGCCGCCGGACGGTGCCCTGCCGCCGGCGGCGCTGGAGGGTATGCCGTCGCGCACCTTCTCGGTCTACCTCCACGTGCCCTTCTGCCGGGTCCGCTGCGGCTACTGCGACTTCAACACCTACACCCTGCCCGAGCTGGGGGAGGTGGCGACCACCTCGAGCGGGCTCATGGGCGACTTCGTGCGCGCCGCGCACCAGGAGCTGGCGCTCGCGCAGCGTGTCCTCGGGCCCGGGCGCCCCCCGGCGGTCTCGACGGTCTTCGTGGGCGGCGGCACCCCGACGATGCTGCCGCCGGACGTCCTCGGCGGGCTCCTCGACGGCGTCCGCGAGGCGTGGGGGCTGACCGAGGACGTCGAGGTCACGACCGAGGCCAACCCCGACACGCTCACGCCGGAGGTCGCCCGGGCCCTGGCCGGCTGCGGCTTCACCCGCGTCAGCGTCGGCATGCAGTCGGCCGTCCCGCACGTCCTGCGCACCCTGGACCGCACCCACGACCCGGCCAACGTGCGTACCGCCGTCGAGGCCGTCAGGGCGGCCGGGATGCAGGTCAGCCTCGACCTCATCTACGGCACGCCCGGGGAGTCGCCGGAGGACTGGCGGCGCAGCCTCGACGCGGTGGTCGAGCTCGAGCCCGACCACGTCTCCGCCTACGCGCTGGTCGTGGAGGAGGGCACCCGGCTGGCCGGCCAGGTGCGCCGCGGGCTGGTGCCGGCGCCCTCGGACGACGACGAGGCCGACAAGTACGAGCTGGCCGACGCGACGCTGGCCGCGGCCGGCTACGACTGGTACGAGATCTCCAACTGGTCGCGCGGGCCGGGACGCGAGTGCCGGCACAACGTGGCCTACTGGCGCGGCGGCGACTGGTGGGGCGTCGGGCCCGGCGCGCACAGCCACGTCGGCGGGGTGCGCTGGTGGAACGTCAAGCACCCCCGCGCCTACGCCGCCCGCCTCGCGGAGGGGGCGAGCCCCGCCCACG
>JASKZT010000098.1 GCA_030145965.1 Ornithinimicrobium sp. | reverse complement strand
GTGACGCTGCGCCAGGCGGTCCAGGCGGGCGTGAGCCGGCCGGTCGCCTCCTTCGTCATCCCCCTGTGCGCGACGATCCACCTGGCCGTCGCGATCGACTCGGTCGGCACCGCCACGAACGTCACCGGCGACGCCGCCATCGCGATGGTCGTCGACAGGCTCAGCGGGGAGGAGCTGCGGCACGGCCACGTCGAGGACGAGGAGGACCGGCTGGTCGCCGTCCCCGAGGACCCGCGGGACGGGACCGCGCCGGCCTGAGGGGGCCGCCCCCGCCGCGCCCGCGCGGTCGTGCGGCCGCGCGGGCCGCCGACCGGGCAGAGTAGGGCCATGCACCACGTCGGCATCGACCTCGCCTGGGGGGAACGCAGACCTACGGGCGTCGCGGTCCTCGACGCCGACGGTCACCTGGTCCACGTCTCGGCCCGGGGCGACGACGACGACATCGTGGAGGCGCTGCGGCCCTTCACCGAGGGCCCGTGCCTCGTCGCGGTCGACGCGCCGCTGGTCGTCACCAACGCCACCGGCAACCGGGCGGCGGAGGCGGCGCTCAACCGCGACTTCGCCCGCTTCGACGCCGGGGCGCACCCCTCCAACACCGGCAAGCCGGAGCTCGCCGGCACCCCCCGCGGCGCCCGGCTGGCGCGGCGCCTCGGCCTGGACATGAACCCCGCGTCGCGGCGCGAGCGGCGGGCGATCGAGGTCTACCCCCACCCGGCGACGGTCGTGCTCTTCCGGCTCGGCCGCACGCTGAAGTACAAGCACAAGCCCGGCCGGTCGCTGGAGACCCTGCGGGCAGCGCTGCTCGAGCTCGTGCACCACCTCGAGGGGCTGGAGGACGCCTCCCCGGCCCTGCACGTCACCTCCCACGACGGCTGGCGCACGCTGGTCGGCCAGGTCGCCGGCGCCACCCGCAAGAGCGAGCTGCGCGCGGCCGAGGACCAGGTCGACGCGGTGGTCTGCGCCTACGTCGCGCGGTACGCCGACGCCCACCCGGAGAGGATGACCACCTACGGCGACCTCGCCACCGGCTACATCGTCACCCCGGCCCTGCCCGACGACCTCGTGCCCTCGGCCCGCCCCGCCGCACCGGCGGCCCTCCCCGCACCTGCGGCCCTCCCCGCGGCGGCCGCCGAGGAGCCCGCGACCGCAGGGCCCACGGCACCGGCCGCGCAGGTCGACCCGGAGGAGCGGCACGACGCGTGGGTCCGCGACGCGGTCCGCGCCTACCAGGACGCCCGCCCGGCGGTCGAGGAGGCCACGCGGGGCTACGTCGAGCTCGTCACCGAGCTCCTCGACGAGGCGGGGATCAACTACCTCACGGTGACCGGCCGGACCAAGAGCGTGGAGTCCTTCGCCGGCAAGGCCGGCCGCTCGGTGGACGGGCTGCCGGCCTTCCCCGACCCGCTGCGCCAGATCACCGACCAGGTCGGCGTGCGCGTGGTCACCTACGTGCTCGCCGACGTGACGGCCGTCGCCGACCTGCTCGACGACCAGCTGCGCGTGCTGGACGACCGGGACATGGGCCGCGAGACGGCGCAGGAGGGCCGGTGGGGCTACGCCAGCCGGCACGTCCTGGTCGAGCTGGACCCCGCCCGGGCGACCCGTCCGCGGCGTCCGGAGATGGCGGGGCGGATGGCGTCGGTGCAGGTCAGGACGGTGCTGCAGCACGCCTGGGCCGAGTTCGAGCACGACATCCGCTACAAGGGCACGGTCCCCGAGGAGCACGCGAGCGACCTCGACCGCCGGTTCGCGCTCGCGGCCGGCCTGCTCGAGCTGGCCGACCGGGAGTTCCTGACGATCCGTGACCTGCTGCGCGAGAGCATCGCCGACCAGCAGCCCGGGGAGGACCCTGACCCGCGTATCGACGCGACCGACCTCGCGGCCTTCCTCGCCGGCCGCTTCCCGGACGCAGGGTGGTCCCGGACGGACCACTACGCCTGGGTGTCCTCGCTCCTGCTCGAGCTGGGCATCACCTCCCTGCGCGAGCTGGGCGAGGTGCTGCGCCGGGTCGACCCTGTCGCGCTCAACGAGCAGATGGCCTACCGCTACCCGCCCGGCGCCGTGCGACGCCTGGACGACGCGCTGCTGGCCGCGTTCGGCCGGCGCTACGTCGCCCTCCACGGCAACGCGCACCGGGTCGACCTGCTGCGGGCACGGCTGGAGCGGCTGCGCCCGACGGTCTAGGTCGTCAGCAGCTCGGCCTCGTCCTCGACCAGCCCGCGGCGCTGGAGGTAGCCCTCCGCGGCACGGCGGCCGCTGACCATGGCGCCCTGCACGGTGGCGCTGTCCATGTGGTCACCGGCGACGATGAGGCCCTCGGCCAGCTCCAGGCGGTGCCGCTCCACGAAGGGGGCCGGCTGGACCGGCACGGCGTAGGGGATGTCGTCGCGGCGCACGAGCTCCCAGGCCCGGGTGCTCACGCCGTAGATCTCGCCGACGTGGCCGAGCACCTCCTCGTCGGTGACGGGGGTGCCGCCCTCGGCGAGCAGGCTGCTGGCCGAGACCAGGTGCATGCCCTCGGGGGCGTAGGTGGGCTGGACGTTGCTCATGACCGTCGTGCTCAGCACCGGGCCCCGCTGCTCCCGCACGTCGACGACGATCGCGGCGAGGTCGGTGGGTGCGTCCGGCGTGGCGTACCAGTGCGTGGTCTGGCCCTTGCCCCGTGGCGCCGGGCGGCCGGTGAGGGACTCGGCCGTCAGCGGGTCGGTGGCGACCACGACGAGGTCGGCCTGGATGTGCTCGCCCCCCTCGGTGCGCACGGACCCGGGCGAGACCTGCGTGACCCGGGTGCCGAGCTCGACCGGGTGGTCGAGGCGGGCCGCGAGCTGCTCCGGCAGCGCCTGCATGCCCTCGGCCGGCAGCTTGGGGGTGCCGGAGAGGAAGCTCTTGACGACCAGGCGGGTGAAAGCGGTGGAGGTGGTCCCGTCGTCCTCGAGCAGCATGCCGGCCAGGACGGCGTCGACGACCCGGCGCAGGGGGCCGAGCAGGCCGGCGGCGTCCATCGACTCGCGCCGTGGCACGTCCTCGGAGTCACCGCCGAGCAGGGCGTCGACCGTGGGGGAGGTCCAGCGGGCCAGCGCGGCCAGGCTGGCGGGGTGCAGCTTGCCCGACCTGAGCGTCTGCGGGATGAGCTGGGGCTCGCGGACCGGGTCGGCCACGACCTGCAGGTGCGGGGTCCGGGCCGAGCGCACGCCGACACCGGCGGTGAGCTTGCGGACCCCGAGGCTGTCGAGGTCGACGAGCTCGCGGACCATCGGGTAGCCGGGGTTGAGGACGTGGAAGCCGCGGTCGAGGAGGTAGCCGTCGACCGCGTCGGTGCGCACCCTCCCGCCCACGGCATCACCTGCCTCGAGCAGGCGCACCGGGATGTCCTTGCTCTGCAGGGCCAGCGCGCAGGTCAGTCCGGCGAGGCCGGCGCCAACGATGACGACGTCGGTTTCACGAGGCATGCCGGTCAGCCTAGGCCGCGGACGGACGTTTCTCCTGTCGGGGATGGACAGAGCCGGACAGGGAGGACGAGTACCGGCGTGACCAGCGGGTCAGCCGCGTCGACCCTCCTCGCGGTCACGGTGGCAGGCACGCTGCCCGCCGCGTCCGCCCCGCCCGTGAACTCCCACTGCTGGTACATCACGCCCGAGGCGCAGACGCTGCGCGACGTCTACGCCGGCCTGAAGGACGAGTTCGGCATCGTCGTCTTCTAGCACCCGGCCGACTGACGGCCCGGTCCTCGGGGGCGCGACCGGCCACCTACCGGTCCAGCCCCTCCCACCACGCCATCGCGCGCAGCACGCCGACGTCGTCGAAGGGACGACCGACGACCTGCACGCCCACCGGGCGGCCGTCCAGCATCGCGCCGGCGCGGACCGTGCCGGCGGGCTGGCCCGTCATGTTCCACGGCATCGTGAAGTTGATGTGCCACATGCCCCTGCCCCCGTCGGGGTAGGGCATGGGCTGCTCGGCGGGGAAGGCGGCGCACGGGGCCACCGGGGAGACGAGCAGGTCGAGGCCGGCAGCCGCCCAGGCCGCCACCGTCCGCGCCTGCACCTGCCCGAAGGCGTGGTAGGCGTCGACCACCTGCGTGCCGGACGTCCCGCTCGCGGTGCGCACCCAGTCGGCGACGTAGGGCAGCACGCGGGCCTGGCTCTCCGGCGGGAGCCGGTCGAAGTCGGCCCAGGAGCGGGCCTGCCAGAAGCCGTTGACGCCGTCGAGGAGGTCCTGCGACATCCATGGCCGGACCTCCACGACCTCCGCGCCGGCGCTGTCCAGGGCGTCGGCCACCGTCCGGGTCGCGGCGGCGACCTCGGGCTCGGGCTCGACGCCGTACCCCGCCTCCGTCCACACCCCGATGCGCAGGCCCCGCACGTCAGGGCCCGACAGCGACCAGTCGAGGTCCTGCGCGGGGAGGCTGGTCCAGTCGACGAGGTCCGGACCGGACAGCGCGGACATGAGGGCGGCGCAGTCGGCGGCCGTCGTCGCCATCGGCCCCGCGACGCGGCCGAGGTAGGGCACGTGGAGCGGGATCCGTCCGGCGCTGGGCTTGAGCGTGGACAGGCCCAGCCAGGTGCCCGGCAGGCGGATCGACCCGCCGATGTCGGTACCGACCGCGAGGGGTGCGTAGCCGGCCGCCACGCTCGCGCCGGCGCCGGAGCTGGAGCCACCGGTGGTCCACGCGGGGTCCAGGGGCGAGCGGGTGATGCCGTGCAGGCTCGAGACGCCGCTGGAGAGCATCCCCCAGTCGGGCATGACGGTGGAGCCGAGGACGACCATGCCGGCCTCCGCCACCCGGCGCGCGACGGGCGAGTCGGTCTCCGGCATGACCGGCTCCACCCCGGCACAGCCCGAGGGCATGGGCACGCCGGCGCGGGCGATGTTCTCCTTGAGGGTGACGGGCACGCCGTCGAGCGGGCCGAGGGGGTGCCCCTCGCGCCAACGGCGGGCGGCCGCCTCCGCCCGCGCGAGGACCTGCTCCCGGGGGTCGCGGACCCACATGGCGTTGACGACGGGCTCCTGGGCGTCCATCCGGGCCATGGCCTCGACGGCGACGTCGACCGGGGTCGGGCCGTCGGCGCCGAAACCGGCGACGAGGGTGCGGGCGTCCGTGCTCATGCGGCCTCCGGCCCGCCGGGCAGCATCCCGTGCTCGATCCCCCACTTGACGGCCTGCGAGCGGCGGGCGACCCCGATCTTGAGGTAGCTCGAGCGGACGTGGCTCTTGACGGTGTTGATCGACAGGTTGAGCCGGCGGCCAACCTCGAGGTTGGTCAGGCCCTGGGCGATGAGCGCCAGCACCTCCGACTCCCGGGCCGACAGGCCGGCCTCCTGACCCGGCCAGCCCCGCGCCGGCTGCTCGAGCCTGACATGGAGGGCCGGGGCGGGGACCACCGGGAGCTCGCCGGCCGCGGTCCGCTCGATCGCGCTCACGAGCTCGGCGGCCGTGGCGGCCTTGTCGACGTAGCCCGCGCACCCCCGCGCCAGCGCGGCCTCCACGCCGGCGGGCCGCACGTTCCAGGAGTAGAGCAGCACCCGGCCGGCCTGCGGGTCGCCGAGCAGGCGGTCCACGTCCTGGTCCAGGAGCGTGGCGGTGGCGAAGGTGTCGTAGAGGGTCACGTCCACCTGCCGGTCGGGCGACCGCTGCACGCCCAGGCCGGCGACCTGGATCCGGTGGGCGTAGGGCTCCAGCATGGCGTCGAGGCCACGCACCACCACCGGGTAGTCGTTGACGAGAGCGACGCTGAGGGCTACCACGTGCGGCACTCTAGCGCCAGGTCGGCGCAGGACGGCCGGCGCGGGCTTCGCCGCGCGACGTGCCGGTCCCGCCCCTAGCGTGAGGGGATGCGAGCACTCACCTGGCAAGGCCTGCAGGACGTCAGCGTCCAGGACGTCCCCGACCCCCGGATCGAGCAGCCCACGGACGCGGTCGTGCGGGTCACCTCGACCGCGATCTGCGGGTCTGACCTGCACCTCTACAACGTCCTGGCCGCCTACCTCAAGCCGGGTGACGTCCTGGGCCACGAGTTCATGGGCGTCGTGGAGGAGGTGGGTCCCGGGGTCGAGCGGCTCGCGGTCGGCGACCGGGTCGTCGTGCCCTTCACGATCTGCTGCGGGTCCTGCTTCATGTGCTCGCGCCAGCTGTACTCCCAGTGCGAGACCACCCAGAACCGCGGCACCGGCAAGGGCGCCAGCCTCTACGGCTACACCAGCCTCTACGGCTCCGTGCCCGGCGGGCAGGCGGAGCGGGTGCGGGTCCCCTTCGCCGACTTCGGGCCGGTGAAGATCACCTCCGACCACCCCGACGAGCGCTTCCTCTACCTCTCCGACATCTTGCCCACCGCCTGGCAGGCCGTCGCGTACGCCGACGTCGAGGAGGGCGGCACGCTCGCCGTCCTCGGGCTCGGGCCGGTCGGGCAGCTGTGCGTGCGTTCCGCCCGCCAGATGGGCGTGAGGAGGGTCATCGGCGTGGACCGCGTGCCCGAGCGGCTCGAGCTGGCCCGTCGCCACGGTGCGGAGGTGGTGGACGGCTCCCAGGTGAAGGACGTCGCCGCCACCCTCCGGGAGATGACCGACGGCCGCGGACCCGACAGCGTCGTCGACGCGGTCGGCATGGAGGCCCACGGCAGCCCCCTGCTCGGCGCGGCCGTCTCGGCCGCCAAGCGCCTGCCCAAGCCCATCGCCCGCAAGGCCATCGAGACGGCCGGCGTGGACCGCCTGGCCGCCCTGCACACCGCGATCGACGCGGTCCGCCGCGGTGGCACCGTCTCGCTCAGCGGCGTCTACGGCGGGATGGCCGACCCGATGCCGATGATGCAGCTCTTCGACAAGCAGATCCAGATGCGGATGGGCCAGTGCAACGTCCGTCGCTGGACCGACGAGCTCTACGACCTCGTCAGCGGCAGCGACGACCTCATGGACCTCGAGGGTCTGGCCACCCACCACGTCAGCCTCGAGGAGGCGCCGGAGATGTACCGGACCTTCAACGACAAGGCGGACGGCTGCATCAAGGTCGTCCTCCGGCCGTGAGGCTCGCGGAGCGGGTGGCCGCGGCGGCAGGGTCCCTGCTCGCCGTGGCCTTCGCGGCCGCCGGCCGCCTCCGCGGCACCCGGGCGCTGCACCCGCTCGGGCTGTGCGGCTCAGGCTCCCTCACCGTCGCGCCGGGCCCGCGCTCGGGAGTGGTGCTCCTGGACGACCCGGGCCCCCACCCCTGCCTGCTGCGCTGGTCACGCAGCGTCGGGCGGCCCTCCGGCCTCGACGTCGAAGGCCTCGCGCTGCGGGTCGACGGCCCGGCGGCCGGTGACGTGCTCCTGTCCTCGACCGGCACCGGCACGCTCGGCCGTCATCTGCTGACCCTGCGTCGACCGCACCGGCACGGGCCCCTGACCACCCTGCTGCCGCTGAGCACGTCGCTCGGCCCCCTGCTGATCCGCCTCGACCCGCTCGACGACGGCCTCACGGGCACTCCTCCCACGTCGTGGCGGCTGCTCGTGTCGGCCCCCGCCCGGCCCTGGCACGAGCGCGGGCGGCTGGCCGTCACCTGGACCGACCGGGACTGCACCCGGCGGCACGACCCCGTGGGGCGCCCGCCCGCCGGATCCTGGACGCACCCGCTCTGGGCCCGTCTGCGCGACCCGTCCTACGCCGCGGTCCGCAAGGTGGCCGCGGTGCCCACCACGCCCGAGGAGAAGCCATGACCGAGCAGCACGACACCCACCCGGCCGACCCGGTGACCGTCACGGACGACCCGCAGGAGGTCGCCAAGGTGCACGAGATCATCTCGGGGATGGACATCGCCATGCTCACCACCGTCGACGCCTCCTCGTCCGGGCGCCTGACGAGCCGGCCGCTGTCCACGCAGCGGGCGGAGGAGGATGGTGACGTGCTCTTCCTCGTCCGCGACCGCAGCCCGGTCGTGCGTGACGTCGAGGCCCACCCGCAGGTCAACGTCGCCTACTCCTCGATGAAGGCGTGGGTGTCGCTGGCCGGCACCGCGACGGTGGTGCGCGACCGGGCCCTCGTCGAGGAGCTGTGGTCCAAGGGCGCCTCGGCCTTCATGGAGGGCGGTCCCGAGAACCCCGACAACGTCGTGCTCAAGGTGTCCGGCGACACCGCGGAGTACTGGGGCGGGTCCTCCCTCGTGGGCACCGTCGTCAGCACCGTGAGGGCGATCGCGGGCAGGAAGGACGAGGGCTCCGGGCCGACGGTCGTCGAGCTGCCCTGACACCGGTCAGACGGGGGTCCGCGTCGTCGGCGAGGTGGTGGACCCGCCCCCCGTGCCGCGCCGGTCGGCCGGGCCCCGCTGGTTGAGCCGGTGCGCCGCCCGGCGGCCCAGCACCGTCAGCGCACCGAGCACGCCGGAGTCGAGGCGCGGCGAGGCCTCCCGGCCCGGTCGCGCCTCGCTCTCGTCCGGTGCGCCGGTGGCCGAGGGCAGCAGCCGCGAGGCCAGCCCCACGAGCCGCACGGTCGTGCCGGGCATGAGCCCGTGCACCCGCGTGCCGACGACCGTCGCGGGCGTCAGCTGGAGCACCGGCTTGCCGGCGAGGACGGCGCGGACCATCCGTCGGGCCGCCCGGCGCGCGTCCATGGACAGCAGCGGCAGCGAGGCCGAGGTGGCGAACCACGCGTACTCGGCGTCCCGGTCCCCGGTGAACAGCGCCTGCTCGGGCGAGCCCGTGCGCATGAGTCCTGGCACGAGCGTCGTCGCGGTCACCCCGGTGCCGGCCAGCTCGGCCGCCAGCCCCTCGGTGAAGCCCACGGCGCCGAACTTCGCGGTGACGTAGGGCAGCAGGTGCGGCGCGGCCACCTTGCCACCGATGCTCGTCACGACGCCGATCCGCCCGTGCCCCCGCTCGCGCATCCCGGGCAGGACCGCCCAGGCGGTGTTGACCGGGCCCATGAGCATGACGCCGACGGCCTGGTCGAAGTGCTCCAGGGTCATCGTCTCGGCCGGCCCGACCTGGATGATCCCGGCCACGTGGACGAGGACCTCGACCGGGCCCAGCTCGCGCTCCACGTCGGCGACGACCTGGGTGACCTGCTCCCGGTCGGTCACGTCGCAGACGAAGGGCCGGGCGTGGCCGGCGCGGGTGCCGACCCGCGCGCGGGCCTCCTGCTCGGCGAGGCGTGCGCCCTCGGCCGTCTCGGCGAGGTCGCGGGCGCACACGGCGACGGCATACCCCTCCTCGAGCAGGGTCTGGCAGATGAGCAGGCCGAGGCCGCGGGAGCCTCCGGCGACGATGGCGACAGGACGAGGCGTGGCGGAGGTCATGGCACGACGCTAGAAGCAGGGAGGCCGCAGCGCGACCGCAGCGCCGCGCCGCGGCGTCGGTCGTGGGTCAGGAGCGCTGCCCGGAGGCCGCGCGCTCCAGCCGGCGGACGTCGGTGGCGAAGGACAGCGCGACCCACAGCACGGCCAGGCCGACCGCCACCTGCACCGCGGGTGCGGGCCAGAAGGGCGCGGCGGAGATGGCCAGGGTGCCGGTGAGGGTGCCGCCCGCGAGCCGTCGCCAGGGGTCGGGCGGCAGCGTGCGGCGCCATCGGGGGCGGACGGCCTGGCCGAGGACGAAGGCGGGCCACAGCAGGCCGCCGACCAGCGCCCAGGGGGCCCCGGGCAGGTGGGCCAGGGACAGGACGAGGACGAGCGTGCCGTCCACGCCGGAGTCCAGCAGCGCGCCGCGCGCGCTGGCGGTGCCGGTGCGCCGGGCCACCCAGCCGTCGAGCGCGTCGAGCGCCCAGATGAGGACGCCCAGCCAGGCCACCCACCACGTCCGGGGCGGGTCGCCGGCGAGCAGCGCGGGGACGACGAGGGCGGCGAGCACGACGACGAGCACCCCGCGGAACCCCGTGACGAGGTCGGCGGGCCCGGGCGCCGCCGGGCGGGACCGGGCGGGACCCGGGACCGGGTCGCCCGCCCCGCGGCTCACCCGGCCGTCTCCTCCCGCCGCCCGAGCTCGTCCAGCTGCTCGAGCAGCCACGGGCTGAGCGCCCACGGGGCCGCGCCCGCCGCCGCACGCAGCTCGTCAGGCGTGACCCACACCAGCTCGGCGACCTCGTCGGGGTGGGGGTCGGGCGTCTGGGCGGTGCGGGCGGCGAAGACGGGGCAGACCTCGTTCTCCACCGTGCCCCCGGCGTCGACCGCGCGGTAGCGGAACCCTGGCAGGAGGGGGGTGAGGTCGCTGACCTCCACGCCCAGCTCGGTGCGGGCGTGCCGGCGCACCGCGTCCTCCAGGCTCTCGCCCGGCCGCGGGTGCCCGCAGAAGCTGTTGGTCCAGACCCCCGGCCAGGTGCGCTTGGACAGCGCCCGGCGGGTGAGCAGGACGCGGCCGTCCGCGTCGGACAGGTGGCAGGAGAAGGCCAGGTGCAAGGGCGTGGCCGGGCCGTGCACGGTGGAGCGGGGGGCGGCGCCGACCGGGGTGCCGTCCTCGTCGAGCAGCACGACCTCGTCGGGCAGCTCCTCGGCGGGGCCGGTCCCGGTCGGCGTTGGGCTCGGGGCAGGGGTCATGTCGTCTCTCGTCGGGTGGTGCGGGCCGGCGTGGCCGCGGGGGTGGCCGGGCGGAGGCGGCGTGCCCAGCGCTCCCAGGGCGGGGCGTCGCGCCAGTTGACCTCGAGGGTGCGCAGGGCCCGGCCCATCCGGCGGCGCCACTGCGCGGCGCCGCGCAGCGACCGGCCGGAGACGCCGACGGTCAGCGTGGGCACGAGCGCGATCCGGGCCGCGGGGCCGAGCACGAGGGCGAGGTCCATGTCGTCGTGCAGCTCGGGGTCGTCGCGGTGCACCCGGTGCCGGACCTCCCGCCAGGCCTCCTGGCGCACCGCCATCGAGGAGCCCCACAGCACGTGGTGGCCCGCCGCGAGGCCGCCGAGCAGGTAGTAGCTGCCGAGGTAGGCGGCCGCCAGCCCGTGCCGCAGGACCGGGGGCAGGTCGGTGAAGACCCCGAGCCCGGTGACCGCGACCACCTCCGGACGGCGGGCCAGGGCCTCCTCGACCCGCGCGACCCAGTCGGCGGCGGGGAGGGAGTCGGCGTCGAGGCGGGCGATGACCGCCCCGGTGGCGGCGTCGTAGCCGGTCGCCGCGGCGGCCGGGATGCCGACGGTCGGCTCGGGCACGACGCGGGCGCCGTGCGCCCGCGCGACGGCGGCCGAGCCGTCGGTGGAGCCGTTGTCCACGACGACGACCTCCAGGGGGGCGACGGTCTGGCGGTCCAGGGCCGCGAGGCAGCGCTCGAGCAGCCGGGAGTCGTCGCGGACCGGGATGACCACGCTGACGCCGGACACCCTGCGCGCCCCGCTCATCGGGTCACCCCGTCCTCGCCGCGGGCTCGGGCCGCCAGCGCGACTCCCGAGACGAGGGAGCCGATCGTGCCGCAGACGAGGTCGCCGATGGTGTCGTCGTAGCCCACCCCGATGGAGTCGTCGAGCAGCGTGTGGCCGAACCACTCGCCGGCCTCCCAGATGACGGCGAGGA
>JASKZT010000097.1 GCA_030145965.1 Ornithinimicrobium sp. | reverse complement strand
CCCGCGCGAGCGCGGGACCTGAGGGCCACCACGACTGAAGGCCCACCCCGGACGGGGTGGGCCTTCGTCGCGCTGCGCCCTCGCGCGTGGGCGGCCGGCACCCGGGCACCCGGGCGTCGGTGCGGAGGAGCTCAGATCCAGAGCGCCGGCTCGTCGTAGAGCGCGTGCTGGGGGTCGACCCCCGAGTCCGGCACCCGGACCTTGGCGGGGATCCCGGTGGCGACCGCCATCGAGGGCACGTCCCTGGTCACGACCGCGTTGGCGCCGACCTGGGCGCCGTGGCTGACGGTGATGCTCCCCAGGACCTTGGCGCCCGCGCCGACGGTCACGCCGTCGCCCAGGGTGGGGTGGCGCTTCACGGCCTCCATCGAGCGGCCCCCGAGGGTGACGCCGTGGTAGAGCATGACGTCGTCGCCCACCTCCGCCGTCTCCCCGATGACCACACCCATGCCGTGGTCGATGAAGAAGCGCCGGCCGATGCGGGCACCGGGATGGATCTCCACCCCGGTGGCCGCCCGTGCCGCCTGGGAGAGCAGCCGCGCCGGCAGCCGGGCCCCTGACTCCCACAGGCGGTGCGAGATCCGATGGGTCCAGATGGCGTGCAGGCCGGGCGAGGCCAACGCCATCTCCACCCGGCTCGTGGTGGCGGGGTCGCGCTCGAGCGCGGCGTCGAGGTCCTCGCGGACACCGTCGGCGAGACGCCCGAGGGCGCCGGCGGCCCGGCGCGGTGCTCGCAGGAGGAACACGGGGGGGCTCAGTCCCTCAGGCCCTCGAAGAGGACCGTGGACAGGTAGCGCTCGCCGAAGTCGCAGACGACCGTCACGATCGTCTTGCCTGCGCTCTCCGGGCGGCGCGCGACCTCCAGGGCCGCGTGGACGATGGCGCCGCTGGAGATGCCCGCGAGGATGCCCTCCTTGGTCGCCAGGTCCCGGGCCACGCGGACGGCGTCCTCGAGGGAGACGTCGGCGACCTCGTCGTAGATCTCGGTGTCCAGGATCTCCGGGACGAAGTTGGCGCCCAGGCCCTGGATCTTGTGCGGGCCCGGCTGACCGCCGGAGAGGATCGGGGAGTCGAGGGGCTCGACGACGACCAGCCGGAGCTCGGGCTTCTGCTCCTTGAGGTAGCCGCCACCCCCGGTGATCGTGCCGCCGGTGCCCACGCCGGCGACGAAGACGTCGACCTGGCCGTCGGTGTCCTGCCAGATCTCCGGGCCGGTGGTGGCGCGGTGGATGGCGAGGTTGGCGGGGTTGGCGAACTGGCGGGCCCGCACGGCACCGGTGCCCTCGGCGATCTCGTCGGCCTTCGCGACCGCGCCCTTCATCCCCTCGGCGCCCGGGGTGAGCACGAGCTCGGCACCGTAGGCGCGCAGCAGGGCGCGACGCTCCAGGCTCATCGTCTCCGGCATCGCCAGGACGACCTTGAAGCCGCGGGCCGCGCCCACCATGGCCAGCGCGATGCCGGTGTTGCCCGACGTGCCCTCGACGATCGTGCCGCCCGGCTGCAGCTCACCGGACTCGACGGCCGCGTCGATGATGGCGGCACCGATGCGGTCCTTGACCGAGTTGGCCGGGTTCTGCGACTCGAGCTTGACGAGGACCTGCGCCCCTTCGGCGATCCCCTCGGTCAGGCGGTTGAGGCGCACCAGCGGGGTGCGGCCGATGAGCTGGGTGATGTCGTCGTACACGGGCACGGTGGAGCCTTTCGTCGAGGGACAGCTAGTTCGTTATACGTGTGCCAACCTACCGTTATTCCATACCCGCGAGTCACCCGTTGCGGTCCCGGCCAGGTTCCGGCACTACCCTGCCGCTATGGACGTGGGAACCCTGCAGGTCGTCGCCATCGTCGTCGCGGCTCTCGTCACCCTGGCCGCGGTGGCGCTGTTCGTGCGCACGATCGTCGCCTTCGTGGCCCGTTTCCGGCTCGGCCAGCCCGAGCACGGACGCACCGACGACCCGATGACCCGGTCCGTGACCCTGGTCCGGGAGTTCCTCGGCCACACGCGCATGGCGCGCAAGCCCGTCGTCGCGGTCGCCCACTGGTTCGTCATGGTCTCCTTCGGGCTGCTCTTCGTCACGCTCGTCACCGCCTACGGCCAGCTGTTCGAGCCGACGTTCGTGCTGCCGCTCATCGGGCACCTGCCGCCGGTGGAGTGGCTGCTGGAGCTCTTCGGCTGGTCGGCGATCCTCGGCATCGTCGTGCTCATCGTCGTGCGCCAGCTGCGGCACCCGCGCGGCGAGGGCCGGCGCAGCCGCTTCTGGGGCTCGAGCTTCTGGCAGGCCTACTTCGTCGAGGCCGTCATCCTCGCCGTCGGCATCTGCATCGTGCTCCTGCGAGGCATGGAGTACGCGCTGGGGCAGAAGACCGGCGAGACGTGGGCCGGCCTGGTGCACTTCCCGACCACCGCGTGGATCGGGAGCTTCTTCTCCGGGACGTCGGTCGGCACGCTCGAGGCCGCGATCGTCGTCGTGGCCCTGCTGAAGATCCTCATCTCGATGACGTGGATGATCACCATCTCCCTGACCCCCACCATGGGCATCGCCTGGCACCGGTTCCTGGCCTTCTTCAACATCTTCCTCAAGCGCCACGCCGACGGCAGCACGAGCCTGGGTGCCCTCCAGCCGGTCGCGGTCGACGGGAAGCCCGTCGACTTCGAGGACATCGAGGAGCTCGACGAGGACGCCGCCCTGGGTGCCGGCAAGGTCGAGGACTTCACCTGGAAGGGGCTGCTCGACTTCTCCACCTGCACCGAGTGCGGCCGGTGCCAGGAGCAGTGCCCGGCGTGGAACACCGACAAGCCGCTCTCGCCCAAGATGGTCGTGCTCAACCTGCGCAACCACCACCACGCGAAGGCTCCCTGGCTGCTGGCCGACCAGGCGCACCGCGACGCCGCGACCGCGGCCCTCGAAGGGCTCGGCGACGGCCCGCGCCCGGACACGCTGCACGGCATACCGACCTCGGCGGTGCTGGAGGCCCGGCGCGAGCTCGTCGGCGCGACCGAGGGTGACCCCGCGATCCCCAGCGGCGGCGCGGTCATCGACCCCGACGTCATCTGGTCGTGCACCACCTGCGGGGCGTGCGTGGAGCAGTGCCCCGTCGACATCGAGCACGTGGACGAGATCGTCGACATGCGCCGCTACCAGACCCTCATCGAGTCGGCCTTCCCGTCCGAGCTGGGCGGGCTGTTCAAGAACCTCGAGAACAAGGGCAACCCCTGGGGCATGAACGCCCGGCTGCGGATGGACTGGGC